>JAPLWE010000042.1 GCA_026396705.1 Candidatus Gribaldobacteria bacterium | reverse complement strand
CGAGCCCCAAGATTAGCGCAAGTTCTACATATCTAATTATGATTTTTAGAAAAAAAACAATCAATGGCTTTACCCTCATTGAGATTATGGTGGCTATTTCTGTATTTTCGGTGGGCATTTTGGGTGTTTATGCTTTAGTGCCAGCAGCCATTTCTTCGGGCGCGGAAAATAGCGATCGTTTTGTGGCTGCCCAGCTAGCTTTAGAAGGGTTAGAAATCGTTCGCAATATTCGCGATAGTAATTGGCTAGAGCAAATCAATGATCCGAGTAATCTCTGGAATGAGGGCCTTGATAATTGTTTGATTGGCTGTGAAGCTGATTATGTAGCTTTGCAAAATATTGAACCAGCTTTAACTCCTTATGGAGTTGGTCGCTATCTCAAAATAGATAATCAGGGTTTTTTTAATTATAGTAATGGCACTAGCACTGAAAAATTTAAGCGGAAAATTACTATTACTAATGATGCTAATACTTTGAATGTTTCTGTAGAAGTAGAATGGTCAAAGAAATATCCTGCTTTAGTTCTAGTAGAAAAATTATATGACTGGCGTTAGTTCAAAATATCTACGAGGTGTTACTTTGATTGAATTACTGGTGAGTATCAGTGTTTTTTCTATTTTTATTACAGTTGATTCACAGTTGCTGGCCTCGGCTTTGCAATATCATCAACAGGCCTTAGAAAAAGTGGAGCTACTTAGTCAAATATCTTATGGTTTGGATTTTATGGATCGTTCTTTGAGAATGGCTCAAAAGGATTATAATGGTCGATGCATCACCCAGAATTTTAACTACGAAAATTATAATGGATCTTCAACGGTGAGATTCATTGATTATCAAGGCAAGTGTTGTGAGTTTTCCAGCCAAGATGTTTCTCAAGATGGCAAAACCTTCAAGGTTTTGATGGTTAGGAAGTCGTCCACCGATGCAGCTACGCAATTAGGCGATTATTTGGCTTTAACGCCAATAGGCTTATCAGTGAATAGCTTGGTTTTCTCGCTTAATGGTCAAGGCCAACTTGATGATTTGCAACCCAGCGTGAGTATTGCTCTGAAAATTAGAGGTCGCTTAACTCCGCCCTTGGAAACAAAAATTCAAACAACTATTTCTAAAAGAGAATTAGATGTCCCATATTAAATTCAATATTAAATTTGATCAAAAAGGAGTGGCCTTGTATCTAACAATGGTGGTTTTGTCTATAATGACAGCTTCCTTGCTTGCCTTGTCCGCTATATTGGTTAGTCAGAGTAAAACAACCGGCAATTTGAGCAATTCGATTTTGGCTTTTGCTTCGGCCGATTCAGGCGTTGAGCAGGCTTTATATAAGGTTTATAAAGAAAGCTTTGTCTCGGGTAGTTTTAGCGAAGAATTACCTAATGGCGCTACTTATAGTGTAATTGTTTCTACCACTACTCCAAGTGGTTCAACTATTATTCGTTCAACCGGCAGTTACCGCAAAAGCAAGCGAGCCATTGAAGTTAGGCTTTAGACTAAAAGTATGAACAAAAGCGAAGCCAAAAAACGGATAGAAAAGTTAAGGCAAGTAATTGACCATCACCGTTATTTGTATCATGTTTTAGATAAACAGGAAATTTCCGAGAGCGCTTTGGATTCTTTGAAAAAAGAGCTTTTTGATTTGGAGCAGCTATACCCGGATTTAATAACCGCAAACTCGCCTACTCAAAGGGTGGCTGGCGCGCCTTTGGCTAAATTTAAAAAAGTTGAACATAAAAAATTGATGCTTTCTTTGCAAGATGGATTTTCTAATGAGGATATTATTGCTTGGGAAGAAAGAATCAAACGGCTCTTAACTGAAAAAGAAGCCAGTGAATTAGATTATTTCTGTGAATTAAAGTTTGACGGCTTGGCCGTGGAGCTTTTATATCAAGGAGGCATTTTTGTTTTGGGCGCTACTCGGGGCAACGGCATTATTGGCGAAGATATCACTCAAAACCTAAAAACCATTGAAGCCATTCCTCTAGAGTTAAATGATTTAGGAAGGAGTTTAACTCCTTCCTCTGATATTGTGGTGCGGGGGGAGGTTTTGATTTCTAAGGAGCGTTTTGCCAAGATCAATAAACAGCAAGCCAGGGCTAATCTGCCACTTTATGCTAATCCTCGCAATATTGCCGCGGGGAGCGTGCGCCAGTTAGACCCAAAAATAACCAGCCAGCGCCAGTTGGATTTTTACGCTTGGGATTTATTGGCTGATCTGGGCCAAACAACTCATAGCCAAAAACACCAAATTCTACAAAAGCTGGGTTTCAAAACTCATTCGGGCGATTCTGCTAAACATTGCTTGTCTTTAGGGGAGGTTTTTAAGTTCAGAGAATATTGGCTCACTCGACGAGAAAAATTGCCTTTTGAGATAGACGGCTTGGTGGCGCAGGTTAATAATACAGAACTTTTTGAAAAATTAGGGGTAGCGGGCAAATCGCCTCGGGCCGCCATTGCTTTTAAGTTTCCATTAAAAGAAGCGCAAACCATTGTGGAAGATATTATTGTGCAGGTTGGCCGAACTGGCGCTATTACTCCGCTGGCCATATTAAAGCCAGTAGCCATTGGTGGCACTATGGTTTCCCGAGCCACTCTACACAATGAAGACGAAATAAAACGATTAGGCATTAAAATTAACGATACCGTGATTGTCGGTCGGGCGGGTGATGTTATTCCCGACATTATCAAGGTTTTCCTGAAATGAGGACTGGCCAAGAAAAAGCTTTTCATCTGCCTAAGGAGTGCCCGGTTTGCGGCGTGAAGCTAGCAAAAAATTCGGAAGATGTTATTTGGCGTTGCCCCAATATTAAATGCAAGGCGCGCCAACGCCGCTATTTTTATTATTTCGTGAGCCGGCCAGCTTTTAATATTGAGGGCTTGGGCCCGCAAATTATCAACCAGCTTTCAGATGGTGGTTTAATTTCTGACCCAGCTGATTTGTTCTCTTTAGCTAAAATAGATTTACTTAATTTAGAAAGATTCGCTGAAAAATCAGCTGATAATTTGATAAAGGCCATTCAAAACAAAAAACAAATTTCTCTGTCTCGCTTTATTTACGCTTTGGGTATTGGTGGCGTGGGAGACGAAACAGCCAGAGATTTAGCTAGTCGCTTTTTATCTTTAGAAAATTTAGAAAAATCAAGTTTAGAATATTTAATTAATGTTCAAGATATTGGCCCCAAAACCGCCGAAAATATCTATTCTTTTTTCCGTGGAAAAGAGAATATAATGTTTTTGCGTAAGCTTTTCAAGAATGGTGTGGAGATAGAAAAGCCCAGTCAAATTAAGGGCAAAGTGGGTAAGTTATTCGGCAAGACATTTGTTCTAACCGGCACTTTAGAAACTATGGCGCGGGAAATCGCTAAAGAAAAAATTCGCCAACAGGGTGGCGACATATCAGAATCAGTTTCTCAACAAACCGATTATCTGGTGGCCGGCGATAACCCTGGCTCTAAATACGACAAAGCCAAACAGCTGGGCGTTAAATTGCTAACCGAACAAGATTTTTTAGCTATGATTGAGTAAATCATATTTAGTTTGGCAAAAAGTTTAGTTTTTGTGCTACAATCAAATAAAATTATGGAAGGTCACATATTAAAACAGCGAGCGCCGAGAAACAGAACTATCACATTGAGCGATAGCGATATTTTTAATTTGAAGAAAAAATTAGTAAAAATAAACGAGCCAGTTTCTCTTGAAAAAATTGAGAATAAAACCATACACCAAGATATTTTTGAGGCAATGGATTATTTACCGAATAGTTTTGTTGATTTAGTTTTTGTTGACCCGCCCTATAACCTTAATAAAACTTTTAATTTTACCTCATTCAAAGAAATGGAGTCAGAGAAGTATGAGCAATGGCTTGATTCTTGGGTTGCTAAACTTATTCGGATATTGAAGCCGCATGCCTCTGTTTATATCTGTGGTGATTGGAAGTCGTCAGGAGCAATTTTTAATGTAGCTAAAAAATATTTTAAGATACAAAATCGCGTAACTTTTGAGCGAGAAAAAGGGCGCGGCGCAAAAAGCAATTGGAAAAATTGTTCCGAGGATATTTGGTTTTGCACGCTTTCCGACAAATATCATTTCAATGTTGACGCAGTGAAGATAAAGCGAAAAGTTATAGCGCCATATAAAGATGCAAACGGAAAACCAAAAGACTGGCAAGACAGCGACAACGGGAAATATAGAGCTACCTACCCGTCAAATATTTGGACTGATGTTACAATTCCGTTTTGGTCAATGCCAGAAAATACCGACCACCCAACACAGAAGCCTGAAAAATTAGTGGCTAAGGTTATTTTAGCCAGCTCGAAACCAAATGATGTTATCTTTGATCCATTTCTTGGTTCGGGCACAACTTCGGTTGTCGCAAAAAAACTGGGTCGGCGATATGTCGGTATAGAAATTGACGAACATTATTGTTGCTTGACCGAAAAGCGTTTAGAATTGGCGGATAACGAAAAAAATATACAGGGGTATTCGGATGGTATATTTTGGGAACGCAATACATTAAATGAGCAAACGAACGGTAATGGGAAAAAAGTAGAATTAAGTCGTCAAAAAATTTTAATAACAAACTATTATGACAAAAAAGAGTTTAATTTTTCATACTGATAAATATAAAAAAATCGCAGAGAAAATTAAAATCTTTTTGAATAGTCAAAAAGATTTTCTTTCCGTGAGAACACAAAATAGTCCTCGGGCGGTTGGCGATGCTATTGAAAATATTATTGCTGAAAATTTTAAGACAATACTTGGCGATTTGATAAACGAATATTCGCCGTCATTCGCGCGCCGAGCCATGGCCGATTTCGCCTTTACCGATAAAGATGGCTTTTATTATGTCGTTGATGTTAAAACGCACCGGCTGGATACCAAGTTTAATATGCCAAACCTTACTTCTGTCGAACGATTATCAAGGTTTTATGAGGAAGATGTGAATTATTTCACGCTTCTAAAAATTGACTATCTAATCAAAGGCACGAAAGTCATTATTAGGCATGTTATTTTTGCGCCGATAGAATTTTTTGACTGGAATTGCTTGACAATAGGCGCGCTCGGTTGGGGACAAATTCAGATTGCCAACGCAAATGTGGTAAATTTAGTTTCTAAAAATAGTCGCAAAAAGTGGATGCTGGATTTATGTGATACAATGCTTGAATTTTATCCCAAAGAAATAGGCAAAATTGGCGAACGAATTGACCGTTTCAAGAAAATCAGAAAATTTTGGGAGAAAAAGAAGGATTAATTTTTTTAAGATATGACAGCTAAAGAAATACAAGAAAAATATCTGAAGTTTTTTGAGGGTAAGGGGCATAAGGTTTTGCCCTCTGCTCCTTTGGTGCCAGAGAACGATCCAACCGTGCTTTTTACTACCGCTGGTATGCAACCGTTGGTGCCGTATTTATTGGGCGAGAAGCACCCCATGGGCAACCGTGTTTGCAATTCGCAAAAATGCATTAGAACCGGCGATATTGACGATGTGGGCGATGCCACTCACTTAACTTTTTTTAGGATGTTGGGCAACTGGAGTTTGGGTGACTATTTTAAGAAAGAGGCGATTGAGTGGAGTTTTGAATTTTTGACCAAAGAGTTGAACATACCGCTGGAAAAATTGGCTTTTACGGTTTTCGAGGGCGAATCGGAAAATAATATTCCCAAAGACGACGAGGCCGCGCAAATTTGGCAGGGCTTAGGCATTACTAAGGAAAGAATCGCTTACCTTGGTCGTGATGACAATTGGTGGGGGCCGGCCGGCAATACTGGACCGTGTGGTCCAGATACGGAAATGTTTTATTGGACGGGCGACGGTGAAGCGCCGAAAGTTTTTGATCCCAGCGATAAAAAGTGGGTGGAGATTTGGAATGATGTTTTTATGCAGTATAACAAAACAGCTGATGGTCAATATGTGCCATTACAACAAAAAAATGTTGATACTGGCATGGGGCTTGAAAGAACAACTGCTATTTTACAGGGTAAAAATAATGTTTATGATACAGAGCTTTTCCAGCCGATTATAAAAAAGATTAGCGAGATATCTGGCAAGCCTTATCAGGGCAATGAAAAATTATTCAGAATAATGGCTGATCATCTTAGGGCCTCATCGTTTATTTTGGCCGAGAGTTTAACGCCATCTAATATTGGTCGTGGCTATATTCTGCGCCGTTTAATCCGCCGAGCTGTCAGGTATGGCCGATTATTGGGCATTACCGAAGAATTTACAGGTGAAATCGCCCAGGTGGTTATTGAAATGTGTAATGATGTTTACTCCGAGCTTAAAGAAAACCAGACATTTATTTTTAGCGAGCTAACTAGAGAAGAAAAAAGGTTTTTAGAATGTTTAGAAAACGGTCTCAAATTTTTTACCAAGTTGCCGGCTGGTCAAATCTCTGGTAAGGCAGCTTTTGATTTGTATCAAAACTATGGGTTTCCTATTGAAATGGTTAGAGAATTAGCTAAAGAGCAAAGCAGAATTATAGATGAAAAAGGCTTTCTGGAAGAAATGGCTAAGCACCAAGAGCTTTCTCGCACGGCTAGTGCCGGGCAGTTTAAGTCTGGGCTGGCTGACAACTCCGAGCAAACCACTAAATATCACACTGCCACTCATCTAATGTTAGCCGCCTTGCGAGAGGTATTAGGTGGAGAAATTCAGCAAAAAGGTAGCAATATTACCGCCGAAAGAATCAGGTTTGATTTTAATCTGGATAGAAAAATGACTGTTGAAGAAATCAAAAAAGTAGAGGACTTGGTCAACGAAAAAATCCAAGCCAATTTACCAGTGGTTTGCGAAGAAATGGCTACCGAACAGGCCTTTGGAAAAGGCGCGGTAGGTGTTTTTGGCCATAAATACGCCGACCGAGTGAAAGTTTACACTGTTGGCCAACCAGAAAATGTTTGCTCCAAAGAAATTTGCGCTGGCCCGCATGTTGAGCGCACTGGCTTGCTTGGCGTTTTTAAGATTATTAAAGAAGAGGCCTCCTCCTCGGGCGTGCGGAGAGTTAAAGCGATTCTAGAAAAGAAGTGAACGGAGGTCAGACCCCTGCTTTTAGTTTTTCCACGGCTTCAGAGAGCATTTGGCAATACAAATTTAGGCCGATTTTATTGACCGAGCCAGCTTGTTCTTTGCCCAAGATATTGCCAGCCCCTCTTATTTCCAAATCAGCCATGGCTACTTTATAACCACTACCTAATTCTTCGGCTTGTCGGAGAGCTAATAGTCGTTTTTTAGCTAAGCCTTTGAGCTGGTGTTTGGGATATAAAAAATAAGCAAAGGATTGTTCTGATGAACGCCCAACCCGGCCTCGTAGTTGATAAGCCTGGGATAGGCCTAATCTGGTAGCGTCGTCCACGATAAAAGTGTTGGCGTTGGCAATATCTAAACCATTTTCAATAATTGTAGTAGAAAGTAAAAGATTTGTTTTGCCTTTTTGAAAATCGTCCATAATGTTAATGATTTCTTGATCAGGTAATTTGGCGTGCAAGATAGCAATATTGGCTTTAGTTTTTAGATCAACAAGATATTGTTTGACAATGCCGATATTTTCTACTCGGTTATGCAGAAAATAAATCTGCCCACCTCGTAATAATTCTTGAGTGATGGCTTTTTCTATTGTTTCTTTTTTAAAGGGCGCCACAATTGTTTTGATAGCTTTTCGGCCAGCAGGTGGAGTTTGCATAAAACTGATTTCTTTTAGCGACGATAAAGCCATATATAAGGTTCGGGGAATAGGTGTAGCTGAAAGATATAAAACATCTAAAGCTGGGTGCTTTTGACGCAATTTTTCTTTTTGCTTAACGCCGAATTTTTGTTCATCGTCAATAATTAAAAGCCCTAAATTTTTGAATTCTAAACTTTTAGCTAAAATACTATGCGTGCCAATAACAATATCAATATCGCCAGCTTTTAAGCCAGCAATAATTTTTCGTTGTTGATTAGCTGGTTGTAATCTAGACAATAAGGCAATATTTAATGGTAAATTTTTCAGGCGATTTTGGAAAGTGATGAAATGTTGGGAGGCTAAAATGGCAGTTGGGCAAATCAAAGCTACTTGGCGGTTATTTTCAGCTACTTTAACTGCCCCTCTTAAAGCGATTTCTGTTTTGCCAAAGCCCACATCGCCGCAGACCACTCGATCCATTGGTTTTGACTTGACTAGGTCTTCGGCGATTTCTTTGATAACTTGTTTTTGGTCAATGGTGAGTTCATACGGGAAATTTTCTTCCAGGGCTTGTGTAAATTCTTCTCTGGGGTAGATCGGCCGCTGGCTGGCAGCTTTTTCAGCGAACATGGCTAAAAGCTCTTTGGCCAATTTTTCGGCTTCTTCTTTGATTTTTTTCTTGGTTTTTTGCCATAAAATACCGCCCAAACGGGACAATTTTGGTTCATTAAAGCCAATATAGCGCGACAGCTTTCTTTCCAAGCCCATTGGCACATAAAGCCTGTCGCCGGCGGCATACTCAAGAATATAAAAGGAGCGATTAGGAAGGAGGCTCCCTCCTTCCTGTTTTTCTTTAATTTCTTTTTGTTCGATAAAGCGGCCGATACCGTGATCTAAGTGAACTAAATAATCGCCGGGTTTTAAATTTTTGATATCACTAAAGGTTTTTTGCGACTTTAATTTTTTGTTAAGTAATTTTTTGGCAATTTCTTCATTGTCTACTTGCAGTGGCAGTTGTTCAATTTTTTCCAGAGTATTGCCC
>JAPLWE010000002.1 GCA_026396705.1 Candidatus Gribaldobacteria bacterium | reverse complement strand
TAAGAGAGACCAGAGATTTTCGTTCCCAATTCAAAAGCAGCCAGCAATTTTTCGTTTTTAGAAACAATATTTTTTTGCTGTTCTGGTTTTTTGGTTCCAAACAGGGTAACAGCTATGGCTACGAGCCCAATCAAGACAATAATAGCTATTGTTGTAAAAATTCTTCGTTTTTCCATATGACTTTTCTAAATTTATCTAACTTTATCACAAATTAGTAATTTCACAAGGGCGGTTTTTTGATTGTTCAAAACTTGTTGCAGACCGAGCGGTGAAAATGTTAGGATTAAAGAAATAACTTTTTATTACCGCCAGCATCATCAAAGCGCACAAGGGCAAGATTTGGGCTGATTCGCTGGGCGCGGGCAAGGGTAGCGCGTTTTATGTGGAGCTAATTGCTAAAAAGTGATTTTTTGTGGCAATGTCGTAAATTTTTATGCCTTATATTTTTTTGGATGAAAGCGGGCAATTTATTAAAAGCGCTAAAGAAAAATCATTTGTGATTGGATCATTTACAGTTGGCGATATTAGGAGAACTCACAAAAACTTTCGGACCTGGTGTAGAACTAGATTTCCTCGGCGATTACGGCACAGGGCCGAGATTAAATTTTCCGATTCTAATATCAATGAAAGTTTGCGTGTTCGCACATTGCAGTATATTGCTAACCTTGATGTGCGGATATGCTATACTCATTTGTTTTGCGAGAATATCCCCGACTCACTTGGTGGGCGAAGCCTTGGAACTGTATTTACCATCCGCCGATAAATTTTTTTATGTTTTTTGCAACCATCGAGGATTGAAAGGTATTAAGAAATCAGATTTTATAAAAACATTAACGGCAAGATTATTGCCAAAACTGCCAAGCGGCGTTCAAATTAAAATTGAGATGGTTGATTCTAAAAAATACCCCAATGTTCAGATAGCCGATTGGGTGGTTGGCGCTATCGCTAATTTTATTAACGAAAAACCGTGCGGCCAAGATTATATGGCAATTTTGCAGCACAACATTATTAATAGCAAAGAGCTTTTCAAGGATTATTGGCTGGACAAATTTGATAAACAAAAAACCCAATCTCGCGATTAAGTTTTTTGTTGAAAGCAGCGTCTCCCAGCGTGGTATTCTTTGACTCAAGCCCCGAAAAATCCGAGGGAGCATCAAAGCACATTGAAAGTTATTATTGCATACTTTCAAAATGAGTATATCATAAAATTTCCTGTCAAGCAAGTTTTCTACCCCCTTGGTTTTTTTAGTAGATTGGGGGTTGGTTGCCAAAAAATGATTTTTGAAAAATGTTTGATAAATTTCTAATAATTAAAGTATAATAGAGAAAATTCACGAATTTTATCTATTAAAGGGTTAAAATGGCCCCTTGATAACCATTTCAGCTGGGGTTAAAATGGTAGTATGGGTTAAGTTTGCGAGATAAAGGTCGGAGCGTTAAAAATTAAATATGGCTGAATATGGCGCAAAAAATTTTGTTAATTGAAGACGAGCCGCAGTTGGTTGAGATTTATAATGTGGTTTTAAGTAAGGCTGGTTTTGTGGTGGAAACATTTAAGTATGGCGTTGAGGCTAAAGAATATTTGGCAACTGTTCGCCGAGGCGCTGAAAAGCCTAGCTTGATCTTGATTGATTTGATTTTACCGGATATGAACGGTATTGAAATTTTGGAGGAAGTTAAAAAATATCCTGAAACCCAAGACATTCCTTGCTTTGTTTCTACTAATTATTCGGACCCAGAAATGGAGAAAAAGTGTTTGGCGCTTAAAGCGGAAAAATTTCTTTTAAAAACTGATCACACGCCTAAAGAATTGGCGGAGATAGTTAAACAGCGCTTAAGCGGTTAAAACAACAGGATTTTTTAACTATGTTATTAAACCATTGGTTTTGGTTTGGCTATGGGTATGAAAATTTTTAAGCATTACAATTGGTCGTTGCTTTTGCCGGCCATTTTTTTAACAGGTATTGGCCTTACCTCAATTTATAGCGCCTCTATTTCACGGGGTAGTTTTTTTGATTTCAAAAAGCAGTTGATTTTTTTCGCTTTCGCTTTGATTTGTTTTTTTGTTTTATCACGCTCGGATTTGCGTTTTATAAAAACTAATTCTTTTTTGGTTTTTGGGTTTTATCTGTTTTTTTTATTATTAATAGCCGGGTTGTTGTTTGTTGCTCCGATAACTCGTGGCATTCATGGTTGGTATAAATTAGGCCCAATAGCTTTTGACCCCGAGCCTTTGGCCGCTTTGTCGCTAATTATTATTTTGGCCAAATTTTTCTCCGCTCGCCACACTGAATTGCGTAGCTGGCGACTTTTATTAGTTTCTTCGCTTTATATGATAGCGCCTTTTTCTTTGGTTTTTTTACAACCAGATTTGGGTTCTGGAATTTGTTTTGTGGCTATTTGGCTGGGAGCGATTTTATTTTCTGGCTTGCCCTTAAAGCGGTTTATGGCAGTTTTGCTGGTATTTATGGTTTTGGCGGGCATGGGTTGGCAATTTTTTTTGCATGATTACCAAAAGCAAAGGATTCTTAGTTTTTTGAATCCGCAGGTAGACCAAAAAGGCATTTCTTGGAGCATCAATCAATCAAGGATTGCCATTGGCTCGGCTGGGTTTTTGGGCAAGGGCTTGGGCCATGGCCCGCAAACCCAATATGGCTTTTTAACCGAGCCAAAAACCGATTTTATCTTTTCCGCCTGGGCCGAGGAAACCGGATTCTTGGGCACTTTGTTTCTTTTTGCTTTGCTGTTTTTTCTTTTTTGGCGAATTTTGCAGGCCGCTTTTTTTGCTAGCGGCAATTTTAGCCGTTTGTTTGCGGGTGGGCTGGCCTTTTTCTTGTTTACGCAAAGCGCCGTCAATATTGGCATGTGCTTGGGGCTTTTGCCAGTGGTGGGCATACCCTTACCCATGGTGAGCTATGGGGGCAACACCCTGGTGGCCTTTTATATCGGCCTGGGCATTTTGGCTGGCCTAGAGAGGCGGGGGTAGTTTTGAGTGCCATATTGCGCTAATTC
>JAPLWE010000032.1 GCA_026396705.1 Candidatus Gribaldobacteria bacterium | reverse complement strand
TTGGAATTCGTTTTAGGGCAAGCCACCCGGTCCGGCTTAATTATGCGCAAAGAAATTACTCCATTAATAAAAGCGTATTTATAGAATAGTTAGCAAATAGGGGGAAGCCGTCTTGACATCGCTTAACCATTGTGTATACTTTAGGTATATGAACACTGTTATAAATATAAAAATTAAAAAGGACCTAAAAGAGAACGCGCGAAAAACCGCTCAAGAGCTTGGCTTGTCTTTAAGCGCTGTTTTGAATGCGTATTTAAGGCAGTTTGTCAGAAGCAAGGCGGTCTATTTTTCTATTGCCTCGCAAATGACCCCCGAACTGGAAAGCTTATTGAGTAGCGTAGAATATGATATTGCTCGGGGTAAAAATATTTCCAAGATGGTTTCCTCTCCCGAAGAAATGAAAAATCATCTTTCCTCTTTATGAAGGTTTTTTTTCATAAAAATTTTGATAAGCAATTTAGCAAGTTAAGGGCAAACGAAAAGAAAAAAGTTCAAGAACGGTTGCAATTGTTTTTAGAAAATCCCTTCAACCCTATTTTAGAAAACCATCCATTGAAAGGCAAATACACAGATTATCGCAGTATAAATATCACCGGCGACTTGCGAGCAATTTATAAATTTCTGAGCGATAACGAAGCTATTTTTGTTGCTGTGGACACCCATAGCAATCTTTATTCTTAAAATTATGATAAAAATCACTTATTTTGTGCACGGCACGACAATTGATAATGAAAATGATTTGGCGAGATATGGAGAAAAGAATGGCTGATTTTCTAAATTTCTTAAAAGAAAATTATGCCAGTCAGCACATTGCTATTGTGGCTCATCAAGCGCCACAATTAGCCCTTGATGTTTTATTGAAAGGCAAAACTTGGTCTCAAGCTATCGCCGAGGACTGGCGCAATAAAAAAGCCTGGCAATCCGGCTGGGAATACGAGCTACAATAATAATTTTATGGCAGAGATAAAATTAGGTAAATATCAGAATTATAAAGGCAATTTTTACGAGGTTTTGGGCGTGGCCAAACACACCGAAACTATGGAAGATTTTGTAGTTTATAAATCCTTGTATGATTCGCCGGAATTTCCTATTGGGTCAATTTGGCTAAGGCCGAAAGAAATGTTTTTTGGGCAAGTGGAAGTTAATGGACAGAAAGTCCCGCGGTTTAAGTTTATGAGTGATTTATGAATTGCCAGGAGATTATTAAAAAATTAAAAACGCAAAGTAACGCTAAAAATGTGGCGGGCATGGCGCGGTTCGGCATTAATCCTAAAAATAATTTAGGAGTTTCTATGCCGGCTTTACGAATGATGGCCAAAGAGATTGGCAAAGATCATAAAGTAGCTTTAGAGTTGTGGCAAACAGAAATACACGAAGCCCGCATTTTAGCTGGGTTAATCGATGCGCCAGAAATGGTTACAAAAAAGCAAATGGATGCTTGGGCTGGTGGTTTTGATTCTTGGGATGTTTGCGATCAGGTTTGTATGAATTTGTTTGATAAAATCTTATTTGCCTTTGATAAAGCCAAAGAATACGCTCAAAAAGACAAAGAATTCGTTAAAAGAACAGGTTTTGCATTAATGGCGTCGTTGGCGGTGCATAATAAAAAAGCCAAAGACAGCCAGTTTGCAGAATTTTTTCCGTTTATTATTAAAGCCTCAACTGACGAGCGCAATTTTGTAAAAAAGGCGGTCAATTGGGCGTTGCGTCAAATTGGCAAGCGGAATATGGCGCTAAATAAACAGGCCATTAAAATTGCTAAAGAAATTCAAGCGATAGATAACAAAACTGCTCAATGGATTGCCAATGATACTTTGCGAGAATTAAGCAGCCAAGCAATCCAGAAAAGAATTAAATAACTTAATAAGTTGTCTTGCGATATAAAAACATATAGTGGTATAATGAAATAATTATAAAATTATTTCAATGTCGCAGTATTTTTATAAAGCAAAAAATTTACAGGGTGGCGAGGAAAGCGGCGCAATGGAAGCCGCCAACCAAGGCGAGCTAGCTAAAGCTCTTCATCAAAAGGGTTATTTTTTGTTGTCGGCCGAATCTAAAGACGCCGCTAAAAAGTTGACCGCATCTCCATTCGGCAATTTTTTATCAGGCATTTTTGGCGTGCCCTTGCCTGAGAAATTATTTTTTACTAGAAATTTAGCTATCATGGTTAAAACGGGCGTGTCTTTGCCCCGAGCCATCAATATTCTTTCACAGCAAGTGAAAAATGGTAAGTTTAAGAGAATTCTCACCCAGCTTTCCCAAGATATCACCGAAGGTAGACTGCTTTCCGCTTGTATGGCATCTTATCCGTCGGTTTTTTCCACTCTTTATCAAGAAACATTAAAAGTTGGCGAAGAAACTGGTAAATTAGAAGACGCCTTGGCCGTTTTAGAGCAACAGATGGAAAGAGAACATAAGCTGAAATCAGATATTAGCTCAGCTATGCTTTATCCAGCGGTGGTGTTGGGCATGGCGGTGATGATTGGTGTAGTTATGTTTATTTTTGCCGTGCCTAAGTTAAAAACAACTTTTACTGAAATGAATGTGGCCTTGCCCTTTACCACTAGAGCAATTTTTATTTTTGCTGATTTTTTGACCAAGCACTGGCTGTTATCTTTGTTGATTCTTGTTGTTTTAATTATCGGTAGCTTAGCGCTAGTTCGAGCAAGAAGTGGTAGTCGTTTACGGTCAGCCATTGTTTTAAGAATACCAGTAATCGGCAAAATTGCTAAAACCACTAATACGGCCCTAGCCTTAAGAACAATTAGCTCTTTATTGGAGGCGGGCGTGCCAATTGTTCGCTCTTTGCAGGTGGCCAGTGGGTCTTTGCGTAATTTTTATTTTCAGCAATCATTAAAAGAAATTTCTGTGGCAGTAGAAAAGGGCATTAAAATGTCTCAAGCTATTTCCAGTTATCCTAAGCTTTATGCTTCAACGGTTTTTCATATGATGGAGGTTGGCGAAGAAACTGGCGAAACTCCGGATGTGCTTAAAAAATTAGCTAATTTTTATGAAGATGAAGTAACTGCCGATACCCAACGACTGGCAGCTTTAATTGAGCCAGCCTTGATTGTTTTTATCGGCGGAGTGGTAGGATTTTTCGCTATGTCAATGATGCAACCAATGTTTAATATGATGAGTTCTGTTAAGTAAAATACAAATGCGTAATCAATTAGGTTTTACTTTGGTAGAATTATTAGTAGCCATAAGTATAGTCATCGCGATGAGCTCGATGGTTTTGGCTTTGAGCTATCCTTGGCTTTTATCGTTTAAGTTAAGCGGAGCAGCCAGGAGTTTGGCTGTTGACTTGCGGTATGTTCAGCAAAAAGCAGTGGCTGAACAGATTGAATATGGCGTTTATTTTGGCGCTGATTTTTATCAATTGAAAAGATTTAGCTCCACTAGCACTACGGTGCTTTTATCTAAACCCCTGCCTCGCGATGTGCGCTTTAGCCAAATAAATGGATTTAACGCTAATGAGGTAATTTTTAATGTTTATGGGGCCGCTGAAACGGCCGGCAATATTGTTTTAACTAATAGTCGTAACGAAAATAAGGCTTTAGATATTAGGCCTTCGGGCTTTGTTAAGGCTTACTGATATGCGCAAAAATGAAACTGGCTTTACCCTTATTGAAGTGCTTTTCACCTTAACTTTTTTGTTTTTGGGTCTTTTGACGGTTTTACAGGTTTTTCCTACGGCTTTTAACTTGGAGCGCTCTAATCAATCAAGAAGCCAAGCAGCGCTTTTAGCGCAAGAAAAAATGGAAACAATCTATGATCAGTCCTATATTACTGTTGCTACTGGTAATGTTTTTGAGGCTAGCCTACCTGCGCCCTTTTCGTCTTTTAGTAGGCGCACTATAGTTAGTTTAGTTGATGATAATTTATTGCCATCAGCCACGGATGTTGGCTTAAAAAAAATAGAAATTATTGTTGCTTGGCCATCGCTTTTACCTTGGATGCCCAAGCAAATCCAAATAAATAGCTTGATTGTATCTAAGTAGATATGAAAAATGGATTTACAATTGTGGAGGTTTTGGTGGCAACAGCTATTTTTGTTTTGGCCATTGGGTTGGTTTTTAATATCTATGTTTTGGCGCAAAAGTTTTATCAGCGTGGTGAAACCGAAGCTGAACTCTTACAGAACGGTCGCATCACTTTAGAAAGAATTTCCCGCGATATTCGCCAAGCTGCCGAAATGGTTACGGCTCTGCCACAAACTCCTGATTCGCTTTTAAGTCCGCCGCCTTCAGCTATAGAATTTCAAGACGGCCATCGGCCTTCACCCTATGATTCATTGGGCAGCGACTATTATTATATTCGTTATTATTTAGCCACTAGCACTGGATCGGGCGAAATGCATCGCCAATACCGCGTTTATTGTTTTGATGATTGTGATGTTTGTTCATCATATTATCGGTGGAATGATACTCGCATCCAAGGCGGAGAAACAGTGGTGGCTCATGCTTGTGATTTAGAGGATTATGTGGTGGGAGAGTATTTTTCTGATATTAAATTTTGGGGGGCTGGTTTAATCAATATTTCTATTAGCTTAACTCGGTTTAATTATCCGGTTAATCTAAGAAGCGCAGTTTCCGGGCGTAATTTATAATATGTTTTCAAATACAAGAGGCAGTATTATGGTAATGGCGATGATCATTTTGGGCACGATGATTTTTTTGGCTACTTATTTTTTATCTTTTACTATCGCTGGCGCCAAAACAACGCAAAGCTATGAATTGAGCACCAAGGCTTATTATCTGGCTGAAGCTGGTTTGGCTGAAGCGATTTTTAAGTTGCAAAAAGATCCTATTTGGCAAGCCGCTTTTGAGACAATGCCCACGGCTGAAGATCCAGGGTGCGCCGGGTGGTCCATTGACCCTTTAACGCGTACTTCTGTTTTAGAATCCGGAGGTAGCTATACAGTGAGCGTGGTTAATCTGGGGTGCGCTAAAGCTGAAATTAGTTCGGTGGGGGCGGTTGCTTATGGAGAGGCCACGGCTCGTAAAGTGGCCAAAACCCAAGTTTATAAAGCTATGGGTAATGTTGTTTCTGAATTTGGCGTTTTCTCGGGCGGCTCTAGTGAAAACATAGAATTTAGCTCGGTAAGCCCAGCGCATATTCATAATGGCTCTTTGTTTTCTAATAATCTTTTGAAAATTAAAAAGGAAAGCCAGGTTTCTGTAGACAACAAAGCCTTAGCCGCTAATAATATCTTAGTTGATGGCGATGCTCAATTAACGGCCATCAGTTGCGCCAAGAATATTTGCCAGACTGGATGCGAAGCCATCAGTGAATGTCCGCCCGAAAGCGTTTCTTTGCCACCCTTGGACTTTGATTCGGACGAGCCTACTTCTTATCTTTCACAAGCTGAACAGAGTAGTTGCGCCACGGTGCGTCAAGACGGTAAAAGCAATTGTTTTTTTACGCCAGCCGAGTTTGAAAAAGTAATGTGGAATAGTTATCCCTCGCTTTCCTTGCCAGTTGGGGCAACTGTTTATGTGGCGGGCGATGTTAATATATCAGCCAATCAAACAATAACAGTCAATGGCATTTTAGCGACTGATGGAAACATTGATTTGGGTAATAATTTATGTTGGATGTATTCGGTGTTTCCTTATGTGAGGTGTGGTAATCCTAGAGTTATCGTGGTATCGCCCGGAGTTGGGCAGTCTTCCGGTCTTTTGGCCCAAGGTAAAGTTAATGTAAGTAGCTATCTAAATAGCTTAGCTGTCCAAGGATTAATTTACGCAGGCGGGGAGGCCAAGTTTTCTTCTTTAAATAATCCAACGGAAATCCATGGCGGAGTGGTGGGCCGTAAGCTTACTTTTTCCAGTCTATGGAATGGTTTTGATATTTATCTTGAACCAGATATGATAGTTAATACTTTTCATAATGTCCAGTATTCCCCAACTATCACCATTGATCACTGGGAAGAAAATTATTAATTGTGTTATAATGATTGTGCTATAATAGATTTATGTTAAATATTTTTTCTACCAAAATTGACGGCTTTGCTTTAAACTTTTCTGACACTTCTTTGAAAGTGGTGCAATTAGGCAATAAAGCGGGGCAATCTTCTCGTTTCATTTATGGTCAAGCCGAAATTCCCGAAGGAATAATAGAACAAGGCGAAATTAAAAAAGAAAATGAGTTGGCCAATTTAATTAAAAAAACAATTAGCGAAGTTAAGGGTGGCAAAATTAAAAGCAAGTATGTGGCTGTTTCTTTGCCCGAGGAAAAGTCATTTGTTGATGTGTTGCGCTTACCTAATCTAAAAAAAGAAGAAGTTGGCAAGGCTGTGCTTTTTGAAGCCGCTAATTATATTCCTATTCCGTTAGATGAGGTTTATTTTGATTTTGAGGTGGTCCAAACTGATAAAGCTATTCTCAAAGATGGCTCGTCTAGCGAATCCATGGAAGTTTTAATCGCTGCCACTCCCAAAAAAATTGTTGATAGTTATGCCTCAATGCTTAAAATGGCTGGTTTGAAGCCATTTTTTATGGAAGTTGAGTCATTGTCTTTGTCGCGCGCTTTGATAAAGCAAGAAGTAAACCATCGGCCGTTGTTAGTCATTGATTTTGGCCAATTTCGCACAGTTTTTGTGATTTTTGCCGGCCAAAGCTTGCGATTCTCTTCTACTATTCCAGTTGCTTCCAAGGAATTAGATAATCTTTTGATGAAACAATT
>JAPLWE010000041.1 GCA_026396705.1 Candidatus Gribaldobacteria bacterium | reverse complement strand
TCCCTTAATGATTATTATCGGGGCGGCGGTGTTTTTAACTTCCGCGGGCAATCCCAAGCAAACCAAGTTGGGCACCAGCATCATTCAATGGACCGCCATTGGCTTTGCCATAATTTTATTCGCTCGAGGCATCACTGCTATCATTAAAATGATTTTAGTTGGCTAATCTATGATTTTTAAGAGAATTTTTTTAAGCTTGTGGCTGTTCTTAACAGTTTTTAGTTTTGCTTTTTTTGCTTATCCAGCGGTCGCTTCAGATAACTGCGTTGATTATTGTAAAGATACAACTACCAATACAATGCCCCCAGGCGTGGCCTGCTTGTGCTCGCGGAGCAACCCTCATGGGGGAGAGGCAGGCATTATTGATCGCGCCCTTAATTGGATTTTTTATCTTGCTTTAGTGCTAGTTACTTTGTTTGTTCTAGTTGGCGCTCTTATGTTGGCGCTTTTATGATTATGGCTGGCGGTGGACATTTTAAAAAAATCAAGAATACCGAAGGGATAGAAAGCATACTTAATCCTACGATTGCCGGGGGCAAGAGCATGATTAAGGGGGCAGTTATTGGTTTGGCCTTGGCGCTTAGCGCTAAACTGATTTACGCTGTTGTTAGGTTTTTAATTGGTCAATGATTATGTCATCGTCAATTTTAACCAGACGAATTTCCAGTTTTTTAGCTTTATCTATTGTAGTTTTTTTAGCTTTTGTGGTTGGCGCTTTCGCTATTTATCAATCCAGCAAGTTTAAGGTCTTGCAAGCGGAACAACCCCTTTGGTATACTCAAGCCATCGGCGTAACTAATTATTAATTATGAGCGAAGAAAATAAACCATCAGAAAAAATACCAATGTCTTGGATATTTTTAGGTATCGGCGCTATCATTATCATGTGGGCTTTATCTTCGTGGCTGTTTAAGTAAGTTAAATTATTATTCATACAAAAAAATCCCCGCTTAAGGCGGGGAATTTTTAATAATCTAATTATTTATCCTTTAGCTTTTTCTACGATTTGAGCGAATGTTTCGGATTGTTCTTTGGCTAGTTGAGCTAAAATTTTTCTATCAATTTCAATGTTGTTTTTCTTTAAGCCAGCGATAAGCTTGCTGTAGGAAATGCCCAACGGCTTGCACCCAGCGGAAATTTGAACATTCCATAATTGACGAAAAGTTCTTTTTTTGACTTTGCGGTCGCGGTAAGCGTAAACGCCGGCTTTTTGTAAAGCTGGTTTAGCTAAGCGAAACTTTGATTTTCTACCCCAACGAAAACCCTTGGTTTGCTCTAGGGTGCTTTTTCTTCTTTTATTAGCGGTTGTTCCTCGTTTTACTCTTGGCATAACTTTTAATTTTTAACTATTTCAGCCCCATCTTCCTTAGTTGTTTGGCTAAGGTTTTGGGCACTTCAATCATTTTTCTTTTTTGACGGATAACCTTGCCACTCTTTTTAGAGCGATAATGATTTTGCCCGCCAATTTTACGCAAAATCTTGCCGGTTTTGGTAACTTTAAATCTTTTAACTAAGGCCTTTCTTGTTTTCATAGATTAGTTATACTTTAGCAATAATACCGCTAAATCCTCGCGGTTCTTTTTTTAACTCTCTTTCAAATTTAATTGGCATTTGCGCCTTAACAGTTTCTAAAAATTTATTGATTTTTTCTCGAGCAAAGCCATCCAAGTACTTTTCTCTGCCCCGTAAGGGCATTTCAAACCTTACCTTGTTGCCTTTTTGCAAAAATTCGCCGGCGGCCTTGGCTCTGGTTTCTATATCATGTTCAGAGATGGCGAAAGTAAGGCGAATGCTTTTTAGCTCGCCCGCTTTTTGATGGGCGCCTTTGCGTTCTTTCTTTTCTAACTGATAGGCGTATTTGCCATAATCCATTATTTTGCAAACTGGCGGGTCAACTTTTTCGGTGACCTGAATTAAATCAAGCCCCAATTCCTGGGCTTTCTTTTTAGCTTCTTCAAAACTGACCACACCAAGCTGTTCGCCTTTTTCGTCTATTAGCCGCACTTGGCTAACCCGGATAAAATTGTTATAGATTATTCTTTTGCGCAAATTTCCTTTTTTTAAGTTAGTGGAGACGGAGGGATTGAACCCTCGTGCAGCGATTAGCGCCTCAACAATTCTACAGGTTTAGACCGTTTATTTTTTTAAGGTGAATGCTTTTGAAGCGGACAAAATAAGCAATTACCCGAGCCCTTTTGTTTCGGTCGCCAGCCAGAGCTTCTGGCTACCTATCCTGATGTTATAACACCCTCGTTTGCTTATCAGGAATCAGCAAGGAAGATGTTCCCACCTTAGGCGGGAAAGTGCTTAAGCAATGGCGTAGGCCGGTTGCTCAACTTGAAAAATGTTGGCACTTAAAATTTTCCAGAAGTTTTAGGAGATTTTGGAACTCCACCTGCTTATTGCGACTTAAGGGCTGTCAAAACAAGCGCCCCCAAAATGTCTACAAAACTAAGCTATCGTTTGAAAACTCGTTGGATCTCACGATCGTCTTCTCTCTTTTTTATTTTTTCTCGTTTATCAATTTTCGTTTGGCCTTTGGCCAAAGCGAACTCTAACTTAATTTTGTTGCCATCAGTATACACTTTTAAGGGTATCATCGTCAAGCCTTTTTGCTTGACTTGGCCAATCAGCTGTCTAATCTCCGATTTATTCAAAAGCAATTTGCGGGTTCTTTCGGGGTTGTATTCGCCGTGTAAATTCTTGGGCTGGTAGGGGGGAATATTGGCGCCAACCCAAAAAACTTCCTCGCTAACTAAGGTGACAAAAGAGCCAGCTATGCCCAAGCGACCGTTCCTAATAGACTTTACTTCTTGGCCCATTAAGACAATGCCCGCTTGAAATCTCTCTAACTCTTTATAGTTAAACAACGCTTTTCGATTTTCAGATAAAATTGGCATATTTTCACTATTATCTTATTTTCAGTTTAGCACAGCATTGAGGTAAAAACCAAGATATAGTAAGATAAATTATGGCTGAAATTAAAGTTTTGGTTGAAGGCTATGCTAGCAAAAAGAAAAAGGGGTGCCCGGCCTCTCCCAGTGTTGTTTTGATTTTTGACGGCAATATTAAGGTATTAGTTGACCCGGGCTCAAACGCCAAGGCGTTATTGGAGGCCTTGAGAAAAGAAAAAATTAAGCCCGCCGACATTGATATTATTTTTTTAACGCACTATCACTTAGACCATTTGCTCAATATTCGCCTTTTTCCCACCAACGATATTTATGACGGCGATACCATTAGTCGTGGTGATAAGATTATTAGTTTTTCGGGAGGTAAGCTACCTAAAACTAATATCAGAATTATCAAAACACCCGGCCATGCCTACGAACATTGCTCGCTCTTAGCGCAAACTGCCAAAGGCAAGGTAGCCATAGCGGGTGATGTTTTTTGGTGGTGGAATGAGCAGAAGAAAAATTATACTCGCCAGAGATTACTAAAACAAAAAGATCCTTTTGTAAAAAACAAATTAGCCTTATTACAAAGTCGCAAAAAACTTTTAGCTTTGGCCGATTATATCATCCCCGGCCACGGCAAGATGTTTAAGGTAGAGAAATAGTTTATGGCAAAATTTTTATTAGTTTCTGGTAGCCCGAGGTCGGGCAATACCGAGCTTATCTTGAAGAAAATTTTTGAGGCCTTACCCAAAGAAAAGGAGTTGATTTTGTTGCGACAAAAAAATATTAATCACTGTAAGGGTTGTTTAAGTTGCGACAAGTTAAAAAAATGCGTTCAGCGCGATGATATGCAGGCCATTTATCCGAAAATGCAAGCGGCCGATGTTTTAATTATTGGTTCGCCCAATTACTTTGATAATGTCTCGGGTTTGATGAAGGATTTCATTGACCGCACTAATCCTTTTTATAAAACTGACAAACTGAAAAACAAAAAAGCGTTTTTCGTTGTGGTGGGTGGAGGTGAAGTTGAAAATTCCTAACGAGTAGTTGAGGCATTAAAATATTTTGCCGACGCCCATAAAGTAGAGGTAGCTGGCAGTTATTGTTTTCAGGCCTTGCACTTTAATGATTTAGTTGAAAAATCCGAAATATCGCGTGAAATTGCCAGAATTATCAAAGAGATAAAATCTTAAAATGAAACTGGGCTATCCAATTATTGATTTGCATACACACTTGCGGAGTGATATTGCTAGGCACACTAAAATCGCTAAGGAGAGTGGCATTAGCGTTGTGGTTTATATGGCCAATAATCAGCCACCGCTGGATAATATGGAGAGCATTAGGCGGTCATTGAAAGTTAAAAGATATTGTCAGGCCGTGCCAGTGAGCGCTATCACCAAAAATTTAGCCGGCCAGGAATTAGTTGATGTTAATGAAATCAGGCCGTGGGTAGTTGGTTTTAGCGATGACGGAAAATATTTAGCGGATTTGAAATTGTTGGCGGCAATTTTGAAAAAGGGTGTCTTGGTGATGGCGCATTGCAGTCCGGTTTATGAAATTGGCGCAAAAAAGTCCTATCTTGAAACAGAATTTATCAAAAGATATTTAGCGGTGTTAGAAAAAACTGGCGGCAAGTTGCACATCCAGCATGTTAGCCAAAAATCCAGCGTAGATTTAATCAGGCGCGCCAAAAAGCAGGGCTTAAAGTTCACTTGTGAAACCTGCCCGCATTATTTCACTTACACAGCCGCGGATTTGGATGTAAAAGTTAACCCGCCGTTGGCTACGAGCCAAGATGTTTCAGCTATCAAACAGGGTTTAGCTGACGGCACCATTGACGCCATTGCCAGCGACTACGCGCCCGAGCCCCGCATTACCGGCATAGCTGGCTTTCGTTCATTTCTGCCGCTTTGCCATGGTTTGGTTTTACAGGGAACACTTTCAGAAAAGCAGTTAAAAGAAAAACTATTTTTAAACCCCAAGAAAATTATTGAAAGCGGCGGGCATAAATTAGGCTTTATATATGAATAGAGATGAAATTATTAATAATTGCCGGACATTGTTAGCGGCTTATAAAAATGGCGGCTTAGGCCAAACAACAATGCCCGAGGAGAGCCATCCGGAATTTGCTGATAATGAGATAGAGGAACGGCTGGCGTATTTTACTTTGCCCATGGCCTTAAATTATCAGAGAGACAGCTATAAGCTTTGGCAAGCGGCTTTAGCAACCTACAATGATGAGGCCACTAAAAAAGTTTTTTCTTTAAGCGAGGCCGCGGCCATGAATCCAGCGGATTTGCGAGAGCGCTTAACAAAATATAGGCTGGCTTTACAGCCCAACCGACACATTGAAATTTGGCAAAAAATCGCCAAAACAATTTTTCAAAAATGGCAAACTTTGGAAAATTTATTGCGAGCCGCTGATTATGATTTTTTGCAATTGAGAGATATAATCCAAAAAGAATATCGCCAAGGCTTTCCATATTTATCCGGCCCAAAAATTTTCAATTATTGGAGTTTTATTATCAGCACTTATGGCCAATCGCCTCTAACTAATAGGGATTTTATTGAGATAGCGCCTGATACCCATATCATTAAGTGCTCGGTTTTACTGGGAGTAATCACCGAAGACGAGGCGCAAAAATTATCCAAAAGCCAAATTTCCCAAAGGTGGCGCGAACTACTTGATGGCTATTGCCCCTATTGACCTGCACCCGCCCCTCTGGTTCTGGAGCCGCAATGGGTTTATTTTTACCTTAGGAAATTTACAAGAGCGAAATAAGAGCGTTTTATTGTAATATGATACAATGATTATTGTAATTTACTTATGGCGAAAGAAATAAAAAATTATTGTTTTATTGATAGCCAGAATTTGAACCTTGGCGTTAAGAGTCAGGGCTGGAAATTAGATTTTGCCAGATTTAGAGTATTTTTAAAAGACAAGTATCAAGTTGATAAAGCTTTTTTATTTATCGGATATGTCGCTGGTAATCAAGGTTTATACACATTTTTGCAAAAATGCGGTTATATTTGTATTTTTAAGCCGACATTGGAAATCAATGACGGAAAAGTTAAACAAATTAAAGGTAATGTGGACGCAGAGTTAGTTTTGCATGCGGTTATAGAGATGGCTAATTATGAGAAAGCAGTTATTGTTTCAGGAGACGGCGATTTTCATTGTTTGGTAGAATATTTGGAACAGCAAAATAAACTTCTTAAAATTATTGTGCCGAATTTGCGGTATTCGTCTTTGCTTAGAAAATTTAGTAAATATATTGTTAATATTCAATTGTTTAGAAATAAACTAAAGTGCCGATAAAAAACAAAATGAGGGGCATTCCCGCGGCACAAGGCCTTTGGTAGTCCCCTCATCATGATGGCTTGATTTTAGCAAAATAAACAACATTTTGTCAAGGGCGGCTTTATATTCAAATCAAAATAAATAAAAATTATATGCAAACAGAATATGAGGCAACTTTTATAAATGTGGATAAGGATGCAATCAGGAAAAAGCTCAAGGAGGTTGGGGCGGTTTTGGTGAAGCCCGAGGTTTTGATGAAAAGATACACTTTTAATTTGCCCAAAGGGCTTGAGCATAAGGATAAGTTTTTGCGAGTGAGAGACGAGGGCGATAAAATAACCTTAACTTTTAAGATTGTGCCCGAGGGTGGCACTAAAAATATAGACGAGCAAAAGGAGATTTGTTTTGGTGTTGATAGCTTTGATAAGGCGGTTGATTTTTTGAAAACAATTGGCTGTCAGGAAAAGGCCTTCTTAGAGACCAAGAGAGAAGTTTGGCAGATTGGCCAAACAGAAATTTGTATTGACCAGTGGCCATTTTTGGAGCCGTTAGTTGAAGTTGAGGGGCAGAACGAGCAAATTGTTAAAGAAGTTTCAGTCAAGCTCGGTTTTGACTATAGCCAAGCAATGTTCTGCGCCGTAGGCAAAATTTACGCTCAAAAATACAACATTGATGAAAATTTCATCAACAACCATATCGGGAAAATTACCTTTGAAATGGATAACCCGTTTTTAAAGCTTTGACATAACTTGAAAAGTTGGGACGAGGGCAGACCTCGTCCTAACTTTTTATATTTGATAATTTTCTAAAAAAATAGTAAATTGAAGTAATTATGAAAACATTCGCGTTTATTGACGCTTCAAATTTGTTTTACGGGGGAGTGAAAAGCTTGGGCTGGAAAATTGACTACCAGAAGCTACTTGTTTATTTACAACGGAAGTATAATGCCGAGAGGATTTTGTATTTTGGCGGAGTGGAAATCCATAAATTTCCGTATGATTATTTGCAGAATGAAACCGTACCCCTGAAAGAATTGGTTGAATATTTGCTGGCGTTGATTGAAAAAGAAGGCCCAAAGTTAACCGAAGCGATGCTCCTATTGTTGAATCGTCATTTGCAAAGGATTAGATTCTACTTAAAATTAGAACAGTTTGGCTACGAATTATATTTGAAGCCGGTAAAACTTTACGAGCAAGAAGATGGCTTAACCAAAAGAAAGGCCAATTGTGATGTTGATATGGCCTTTTATTTGATGAAAGAAAAAGATAGTTTTGAGAGGGCGGTTATCTTGTCGGGCGATGGCGATTTTTTGCCAGTGCTAAAACATTTGCGAGAAAATGGTAAGGAAGTCATTGTTTTGGCGAGGGCCAAGAGGACGGCTAGAGAGATAAAGCAATTTGCTGGAGGTAAATTTAGAGATTTTATTAAATTAGAAAAAGATATAAAGTTTAGGGAAAAATAAAGCGGGATGGACATACGAGATATCCACCCCACGTTTAGTAATTAAATTATAGCAAAGCTGGTAAGCGTTTGTCAAGACATCTCTATGGAAAATAATTTTATTGAAAACGAGCATAAGATCTTGAAGTTTTGGGAGGAGATAGGGCTTTTGGGAAAGATAAAAGAAAAAAATAAAAACGGTAAGCCGTGGGGTTTTTTGGATGGGCCCATTACCGCCAATAATCCGATGGGCGTGCACCACGCTTGGGGGCGAACCTTGAAAGATTTGTTTCAGCGGTTTAAGGCTATGCAGGGCTATGAGCAAAGATTGCAAAACGGCTTTGACTGCCAAGGGCTTTGGATTGAAGTGGAGGTGGAGAAAGAGTTGGGCTTTAAGAGTAAAAAAGATATTGAAACATACGGCATTGAAAAGTTTGTTAATAAGTGCAAAGAGCGGGCCCATAAATATTCTAAAATTCAAACCGAGCAGTCTATTCGCTTGGGAATGTTGTGTGATTGGGGCAACTGGCAAACCGAGTTTGATGAGGCAGGCGAGTGGATAAAGCAAAGCCATTCTTACTATACTCTGTCAGATGAAAATAATTACGCTATTTGGTATTTTTTGAAAGTTTGCCACGAAAAAAAGCTTTTGTATAAAGGCCATGATGTAGTGGCTTGGTGTCCGAGATGCGGCACAGCTATTTCGCAGCACGAAATTTTAACTGAAGAATACAAAGAGATAACTCACCAGGCCATTTATTTTAAGCTACCAGTTGTTGGCGAAAATAACACTTATTTTTTAGCCTGGACAACTACTCCCTGGACATTGCCAGCTAATGTTTTTTTGTCAGCGCACCCTGATTTGATTTATGCGAAAGTTAAAGACGCTCAAGGCGATATTTATATTTTATTAAAAGATAAAGCTAGTTTAATTGAAGGAGGCGAAGTTGTTGAAACATTTGAGGGGAAAATGTTAGAAAACAAAAACTATTCTGGTCTTTTTGATGACCTGCCCGCGGTTTGTAAGGAACTCGGTTCCTTACAAAAAAATGTAAGGAACCGAGTTCCTTACATGCATAGGGTGGTTTTATGGAAGGATGTAATGGCTGAAGAGGGCACGGGCATTGTGCATTCAGCGCCGGGTTGCGGCAAAGAGGATTTTGAGCTAAGCAAAACAGAAGGTTTGCCAGTAATAAATCCAACTGACAACGAAAGTAAGTATGTTGAGGGCTTTGGTTTTTTGACTGGCAGATTTGTGGGAGACAATAAGGTTAGGGAAGAAATTTTTAATTATTTGCAGTCAAAAAGTTTGGTTTATAAAATTGAAGATTATACTCATCGTTACCCAACTTGTTGGCGGTGCAAGAGTGAGTTAATTTTTCGTTTGGTTGATGAATGGTATGTTTCTATGGACAAGCTAAGAGAGCCGTTGATGAAATCGGTGGAAAAGATAAATTGGCTACCGGGCTTTTGCAAAGAAAGAGAGCTTGATTGGTTAAAGAATATGCACGACTGGCTAATTTCTAAAAAGCGCTATTGGGGTTTGGCTTTACCAATTTTTGAGTGCCCGTGTGGCAATTTTGAGGTGATCGGCTCGAGAGAAGAATTGCAAAAACGAGCAATTGAGGGCTGGCAGGATTTTGATAGCCACTCGCCTCATCGGCCCTGGGTGGATACAATTAAAATAAAATGTTCTAAGTGCGATAAGGCTATTTCGCGTATTATGGATGTGGGCACGCCTTGGCTGGACGCGGGCGTGGTGCCGTTTTCAACTATTAGCGACAATAATCGCTCATCGGATATTCCATATTTTAATAATAACAAAAAAGAATGGCAGAAATGGTTTCCCTCAGAATTAGTTTGTGAGGGCTTTCCAGGTCAGTTTAAGAATTGGTTTTATGTTTTGTTAGTGATGAGTCAGGTATTGGAAGGTAAGCCGCCGTTTAAGAATTTATTGGGCTTTGCTAATGTGGTTGACGAAAAAGGCGAAGAAATGCACAAGTCCAAAGGTAATGCTATTTGGTTTGATGAAGGCGTGGAAAAAGCCGGGGCAGATGTAATGAGGTGGATGTATACTACTGCCAATCCAGCTAATAATTTGCGGTTTGGCTTTAATACAGCCAAAGAAGTTGAAAGAAAGATTTTGACGCTAACTAATTGCTTCACTTTTTATCAAACCTATAAAACAGATAAGTTTAATAAGTTTAATGATAATGTTTTAGATAAATGGATTTTATCAAAGTTGAGTAATTTAATAAAAACAGCGACAGAAAGTTTGGAAAAGTTTGATTCAGTTAAAGCCAGTGGGGCCATTGAAGACTTTTGGATCAACGATTTATCTCTTTGGTATGTGCGTCGCTCTAGAAAAAGATTTGAGGAGGCGGCGCCAACCTTTCATTATGTTTTATTAACCATTGCCAAGCTGATTGCGCCATTTATGCCGTTTTTAGCCGAAGATATTTATAGAGCTCTTCGAAACCCGGTTTCGGGGGATCTAGAAACCGGGTTTCTGGGGGACTCTCCTGAATCAGTTCATCTTTGCGAGTATCCAAAAGTTGATAAAAAAATGATTAATGAAAAACTGGAACAAGAAATGCAACAGGTTAGGGATATTGTTTCTTTAGCCTTGGCGCAGAGAATGGATTTGAAAATTGGCGTGAGGCAAGCGTTGCAGAAGTTAAAAGTTAAGAATCCCTCCTTCGCTAAAGCTACGGCGGGCAAGGAAGAGTTATTGGATTTAATAAAAGATGAAGTTAATGTTAAAGAAGTTATTTTTGACGAAAGCATTAGCGGTGAAGTTGAGCTAGATACTGCAATGACCGATGAATTAAAAGAAGAGGGTCAGGTAAGGGAGATAATCCGCCACATTCAGGACTTGCGCAAAAAAGCTGGTTTAACTCCGGCTGATAAAGTGAATATTTATTTTGCTGTTCAGGAGAGCTTGGTCAAATTGATTGTTGAAAACCAAAAGCAAATTTTAGCGACTACTAAATCGCAAGCTATTGGCGAAAACCCGACCAAACAAGGTGAATTTTTAGCGCAAAAGGAAACCAAAATCAACGAAGAAATAATTTGGCTGGGTATAAAATAAATAAAGGGGTTGACAAATTTGTTTGGATAAGTATAATTAAAATTGTTTTTAGCAAACTATATTAATTTGCTTTTTTTGTTAACTTTTTTAAAACTATTTTCTCGTTAAATGTATAAAATTGCAGGCCCTTCCTAACAGGGGGCGATTTTTCGTGTATTATAGCGTCTCTTTTCGTTGACCTAGAGTTAGTTGTAAAATTATTTCTGCTGCAAGTTTATAACCATCTCGAACTATGAAAGTTAAAAATTTTGCTAAGTCGCAGCTTTCTTTTCCTTTGCCTTATCTTTTGCAGTTGCAAAAAAACGGCTGGGGACAACTCTGGGAAAGAGATATCAAAGATCTTTTCCAGGAAATGTATCCGGTGCGGGATTATACCGGCAAGCAGTTTGAGTTGGATTTTGTGGATTTTATTTTGGGCAAGCCTAAGTATCAAGACGGCTATCAGGCCAAAGAAGAGGAAGATTCTTATAGCGCGCCTTTGCGATTAAGGTTTGCCTTAAAAAATCTCAAAACAAAAGAAATCAAAGAGCAGGAAGTATTTTTAGCCGATTTTCCATTAATGATGGATAACGGTGTTTTTATTATCAATGGCGTAGAAAGAGTGGTTATTCCGCAGCTGATTCGTTCGTCTGGTATTTTTTTCACGGTGAAAAATTTCAAAGGCAAACGATATTTTGGCGCCAAAATTATCCCGGCTCGTGGCGCTTGGCTGGAATTTTCTACTGATACTTCTGGTTTCTTGGGCGTTAAAATCAATCGCCAAAGAAAAGTGGCTGCCTCTACTTTGTTGAGGGTTTTTGGTTTGGAAAGCACCAAAGAAATCAAAGAGGCCTTTAAGGATATTGACAAGGGTGAGGTTAAATATCTAGAGAAAACTTTATCTCGCGACCCAGCCAATAACGCTTCAGAGGCTTTTGTAGAAGTTTATCGTAAATTGCGACCGGGTGATTTGGTTAGCCCGGATGCAGCTAAAGAATTGATTTGGAATATGTTTTGTAATTTTCAACGATACGATTTAAGCAGGGTTGGCCGTTGGAAAGTTTGGGAGAGACTTCCCCAGCTTAATACTAAGAATAAAACAATAGAAATTGAAAAAGATGAACGGGTTTTAAGCTTGGGCGATATTTTAGAAACAATTAAAGAAATTATCAAGCTAAATAATGATCCCGAAGCTATCCCTGATCAAATTGACCATTTGGGCAACCGACGGATTAAAAATCTTTCTGAATTGTGCGTGGCTCGCGTGAGAGTTGGCTTGATGCGTATGGAAAGGATTATTAAAGATCGTATGTCAACCTTAGACATAGCTACCTTAACACCTTCACAGTTAATTAATTCGCGACCAGTGATGGCGGTTATTCAAGAGTTTTTTGCTTCATCGCAGTTCTCGCAGTTTATGGATGCGGAAAATCCTTTGTCTGAGTTGGAGCATAAACGTCGCTTAACCGCTACTGGTCCGGGTGGACTAACTCGCGAGCGAGCTGGCTTTGAAGTGCGCGATGTTCAACCAAGTCATTACGGCCGGATTTGCCCCATTCAAACTCCAGAAGGCCAGAATGTTGGCTTAATCAATCATTTGGCCACTTATGCTTCGGTCAATCCCTTTGGCTTTTTACAAACTCCTTATTTTGAAGCTAAAAATGGCCGAGTGAACGATAAAATTCAGTATCTTACCGCTTCACAAGAAGAAAATCATTTTATAGCCACCAGCAATACTATAGTAGATGACAAAGGCAACATCCTTAACGATGAAGCTGAAGTTCGTCGACGAGGCGACCCAGTGGTGGTGTCTAAAAAAGAGGTCGACTTTATGGATGTTTCGCCCAACCAACCGTTGAGTGTGGCCACTTCGTTGATTCCTTTTTTACAAAATGATGATGCCAATAGGGCCTTAATGGGCTCTAATATGCAACGCCAAGCCGTGCCTTTATTAAAACCACAGGCTCCCTTGGTGGGCACTGGTCTGGAGGTAAAAGTGGCCTATGATTCGGGCGAGGTGATTTTAGCGCCCGAAGACGGCGAAATTAAAGAAGTGGACGGCAGCGAGATTAAAATAAAAACAAAAGATAACAAAATTATTGCATTGAAATTGCGTATCTTCAAACGACGCAATCAATATACCGCTACTCACCAAAGACCAATAGTTCATAAGGGCGACAAAGTGAAAAAAGGAGATATCTTAACTGATGGAGCAGCCGTGGATAAAGGGCGCTTGGCTTTGGGTCGCAATATCTTTGTGGCTTTCATGCCTTTTCGAGGCGGCAATTACGAAGACGCCATTGTTGTTTCGCAACGGTTATTACGAGAGGATTGTTTTTCATCAGTGCATATTGAAGATTTTACTTGTGATGTGAGAGAAACTAAATTAGGCCCGGAAATGACCACTTGCGATATTCCTAATGTTTCTGAAGAAAAGCTAAAAGATTTAGACGAAGAGGGCATTGTGCGAATTGGCGCTGAAGCTGGGCCCAATGATATTTTAGTTGGTAAAATTTCGCCTAAAGGAGAGAAAGCTCTTACCGCCGAGGAACGATTGCTCAAGGCTATTTTTGGCGAAAAAGCCAAAGATGTTAAAGATACCTCTTTGCGAATGGAGCATGGCAAATATGGTCGCGTGATTGATGTCAAAGTGTTTTCCCGCGAACAAGGCGATCGGTTAGAGCCGGGTGTTTTGAAAAGAATTCGCGTGGAAGTGGCGCAATTGCGTCGCGTGAGAGTGGGTGATAAATTGGCTGGCCGACACGGCAATAAAGGGATTGTTTCCATGATTCTACCCGAAGAAGAAATGCCTTATATGGAAGATGGTCGTCCGGTTGATATTGTTTTGAATCCTTTAGGCGTGGTTTCTCGTATGAACATTGGCCAGATTTTGGAAACTCATTTAGGTTGGGCGGCTCATGAATTAGGTTATTTGGCGGAAACTCCATCTTTGTTGGGCGCTAAAGAAGAAGACATCAAGGAAGAATTAAAAAAGGCTGGTTTACCCGAGTCTGGTCAAGTTACTTTATATGATGGACAGACAGGCTTGCCCTTTCCTAAAAAGATTACAGTGGGCTATATGTATATGATGAAGCTTATTCATATGGTGGAAGATAAAATCCATATGCGAAGCATTGGCCCTTATTCTTTGATTACCCAGCAGCCCTTGGGAGGTAAGGCGCAATTTGGCGGACAGCGCTTTGGTGAAATGGAAGTTTGGGCTTTGGAGGCTTATGGCGCCGCTCACACTTTGCAAGAAATTCTAACTATTAAATCAGATGATGTGGCTGGTAGAGCAGCCGCTTATGAATCAATTTTGAAAGGCTTGCCAGTGAAGAAGCCCAATATTCCAGCCTCGTTTAATTTGTTGGTGGCGGAATTAAAATCACTAGGTTTGAATATTGAGGTTAAAGGGCTAATACGAGACGAAGAAACCGAAGCTCTGGAAAATAGTTTGCCCATAGCCACCGAAGAAAATGTAGAGTAAGGTTAATAATTAATAATTAATAATTAAATTCATGCGCGCTGCTGATTTACAAGCTTTAAGAATAAAAATAGCCTCACCCGAGGATATTTTAAGTTGGTCGCATGGCGATGTTAGAAAGCCAGAAACCATTAATTATCGCACCCAACGGCCGGAAAAAGATGGGCTTTTTTGCGAAAAGATTTTTGGCCCAACCAAAGATTTTGAGTGCTATTGCAGTAAATATAAAGGTATTCGTTTTAAGGGTATTATTTGCGATAGATGCGGTGTTGAGATAACCAAAAGTTCGGTGAGGCGAGAAAGAATGGGGCATATAAAACTGGCCACGCCGGTTTCGCATATCTGGTTTTTACGGGGTGTGCCTTCCAGAATTGGCATGGTTTTGGGTTTGCCTTCGCAAAAATTAGAAAAAGTTATTTATTTTGCCGCTTATATTATTACCAAGGTTGACGAATCAGCGCGATCACTCTTGCTTAAAGAATTGGACCAAGAATTTAAGAATAAAAGCCAAAACTTAAAAAAGCCTGCCGAGAAGCCTACTGGTAAAAAAACAAAAATAGCCGATTCCGAGCAAAATAACCTCAAGGATACTTATCTAGTTCGCAAGCAAGAAATTTTATCGTTGGAAAAGTTGGCTATTCTTTCAGAAGCCCAATATCGCGAATATTTGTCTAGATATGGCGAAATTTTTGAAGCAGGCACGGGAGCGGAAGCTGTCAGGGAAATTTTTGAAAAGATTGACTTAAAAAAAGAGGTGATTGCTTTAAGAGAGAAATTAGAAAAAGAAATTGGCATACAACGCAAGAAAACTTTGTCAGCCTTGCGTTTGTTTGAAGGTATGCAAAAAGCTGGCCTGCGACCAGAATGGATGATTATCAAAGTTTTACCAGTTTTGCCGCCAGATTTGCGTCCGATGGTGCAGTTAGATGGGGGTCGTTATGCTTCTTCTGATTTGAACGATCTTTATAGAAGAGTGATTAATCGCAATAATCGCTTGAAATATCTTTTAGAAATAGCTGCTCCTGATGTTATTGTGCGAAACGAAAAACGAATGTTGCAGGAAGCGGTTGACGCTTTGTTGGACAATAAGATGCGTAAAAGCCAAATGGTTACCGCTACTACTGGTGGCAAGCGTGTCTTGAAATCATTGGCTGATATTTTAGCTGGCAAGCAAGGTAGGTTCCGCAAAAATTTATTAGGCAAAAGGGTTGATTACTCGGCGCGTTCAGTAATTGCGCCAGGCCCAGAATTTCAATTATTCCAATGCGGTATTCCAAAAACAATGGCTTTAGAATTGTTTAGACCGTTTGTCATTAAGCGACTTTTGGAAAAAGAATTGGCCTTTAATATTCGGGGAGCCGCTCATTTGATTGAAGAGGGCACAGATGAAGTCTGGGCTTCATTAGAGGAGGCGGTTGAAGGTAAATTGATTTTATTAAATAGAGCTCCTACTTTGCACCGTCTGGGCATTCAAGCTTTTGAACCAAAATTAATTGAAGGCGAGGCCATCAAACTGCACCCGATGTCTTGCACGGCTTTCAACGCTGATTTTGATGGCGATCAAATGGCGGTGCATTTACCTTTGTCAGAAGACGCTCAACAAGAGGCGCGTAATTTAATGCTTTCAGCCAGAAATATCTTAAGGCCAGCTGATGGATTGCCTATTGTGACACCAGCCAAAGATATGATTTTGGGCTGTTATTATTTAACTGGTTTAGATGAAGGAGCTTTGGGTGAGGGAATCAGCTTCCCTTCTGTTGATGAGACTATTTTGGCTTATCAGATGGGTGTAATAGGATTACGCTCTAAAATCAAGGTTTTAATGGCGCCCAAAGAAGCCCAGATTCAAGACAAAAAAAGCAAACTCGGCAAAGCTAATAAAAGCGAAAAGTTAGAATTAATAGAAACTACTTGCGGTCGTTTGATTTTTAATCAAACATTGCCTGAAACTTTTGCTTTCTTCAACGAGCAAGCCACTTCTAAAAAGATTTCTAAAATGTTGAGTCGTATTGTTGAAGATTATACCTTAGAAGAAACTCAGCAAACTCTAGATAAAATTAAAGATGTGGGTTTTGAGTTTGCCACTTTATCGGGCGTAAGTTGGGGTATGGACGATCTTAGCGTGCCCAAAGAAAAAGCTACCCTTATCGCTGAAGCGGAAAAAGAAGTAGAAAAAATTGAGGAGCATTACAAAAAGGGCTATTTAACTCGCGCTGAACGCAGTTCTAAACTAGTAGAGATTTGGCAGAAAGTTAAATTGCAAATTGAAAAGCTGATACCTGAAACTTTGGTTAAAGATGGCTCAGTGTATTCTATGATTAACTCGGGAGCTCGAGGTTCTTGGGCGCAACCCATACAGATGGCTGGTATGAAGGGCTTGGTGACCTCGCCTTCCGGACGCATTATTGAGCTACCCGTAAAAAGTTCCTTTAAGGAAGGTTTTAGCATTTTGGAATATTTTATTTCTACGCACGGCGCTAGAAAAGGCACATCTGATACTGCTTTACGAACCTCGGCTTCTGGTTATCTTACTCGTCGCTTGGTGGATGTAGTGCATGAAATGATTATTTCGGATAAAGATTGCGGATGTTCGGAAGGCCTGGAGGCTTTGAGAAAAGAAGCCAGCGATATTGGCCAGGATTTTCGCTTTAAGATTGTTGGTCGGGTGGCGATGGAGAATATTGAAAATACGGTTACTAAAAAAATCATTGCAACTAAAGGTGAATTGATTAGCTGGCAAGCGGCCAACGAAATTGATGAATTAAAAATTGAAAAAGTAAAAGTGCGCTCGCCTTTAACTTGCAAAAACAGGCGAAGAGTCTGTCAGTTGTGTTATGGCTGGGATATGGGTCGCAATGCTTTAGTAAACTTGGGCGAGGCCGTGGGTATCGTGGCCGCTCAATCAATTGGCGAGCCAGGCACGCAGTTAACTATGCGCACCTTTCATACTGGAGGTGTCTCGGGAGCAGGCGACATTACTAGAGGGCTACCCCGAGTAGAAGAAATTTTTGAATCACGCATTCCCAAGGGCGAGGGCACTTTGTCGTTGACCAAAGGCAGAGTTGAAGAAGTTGATTTGGAAAAAGGTATTATTAAATTGAGAGTTATTGATAAAAAAGTTGCCACTGGCGTTAAGAAAAAAAGCAAAGACGGCGAGATAGTAGAATATCGCGTTCCTTTAGAAACCGATGTCTATGTGAAGAAGGGCGATTTAGTTGAGCCCGGCCAAGCTTTTTGCCAAGGTAGCCTGGATCTTAAAAAGCTTTTCAAAACCACTGGCTTGCTCAACACTCAACGCTATATTGTTAGAGAGGTGCAAAAGATTTACACTTCCGAGGGTATCAACATTCACGACAAACATATTGAAATAGTAGTCAGGCAAATGTTTTCTCGATTGCGTATCGTTGACCCGGGCGACGGACCATGGGTAACCGGACAAATTGTTTCTTTAGTTGAATTTGAAGAAATTCAAAAAGAACTAATTAAGACCAAAAAGAAGCCAGGCAAAGGCAAACGCACTATTCTGGGCATTTCGCGGGTGGCTTTAACCTCGGACAGCTTTTTATCGGCTGCCTCTTTCCAAGAAACCTCGCGCGTGTTGATTAAAGCCGCCTTGGAAGGCAGAGACGACCACCTGCTAGGCCTCAAAGAAAATGTCATCCTAGGCCGCCTCATTCCAGCCGGCACCGGCTTCAGGAAGTAATTAAATTATTAAGAAAAACAAAAAGCCCCGAAAGGGGCTTTTTGTTTTTACCTGTGGATAACTGGTATCTTGCTTTCTATTTTTGTTCTAATACAATGGAGCTATGTCAACACTAACATTAAAACAAAAAAAGGTTTTGGA
>JAPLWE010000015.1 GCA_026396705.1 Candidatus Gribaldobacteria bacterium | reverse complement strand
TTAAATCAGCTAGCTCATCAATCACCAAAACAATATAAGGCAACTGCTCAAAGCCCTCTTCTTGTTTTTTGGGCTTTTTAGCCAAGTCGCTGTTATAAGTGCCAATATCGCGAGCGCCAAATGTTCTTAACACTTCAAACCTTCTTTCCATTTCGCCCACCAACCAATTTAAGGCGTTCACCGCTTTGCGAGCGTTTAAGATAACTGGCGTTAAAAGATGGGGCAAATCGCCATAAATATGAAATTCCACTCGTTTAGGATCAATCAAAATCAACCGCATCACCTTGGGCGAATTGCGATAGATTAAGCTCATAATCAAAGAATTCAAGCAAATAGTTTTACCAGATCCCGTGGCTCCAGCCACTAACAAATGCGGCATACCACCTAAATTACCAAACATCGGAGCGCCCATTACATCCAGACCCAGTCCCATATATAAGGGCGCAGTATTTTTCTGGAATTCGGCGTTGGCTATCAATGTGCCCAGCTTTACCTTAGCTTTAATTTTATTAGGCACCTCAATACCCACTAACGAACGCCCGGGAATGGGCGCCTCAATTCTAATAGGATGAGCCGCCAAAGACAAAGCTAAGTCATTACTTAAGGCAGTGATTTTGGCCAATTTCACGCCTTCAGCCGGCTTTAGGGTATATTGAGTAACAGTAGGCCCGATATTCACCTCGGACATTTCTACCGGAATGCCAAAATTAGCCAATGTTTTTTGGATCATAGCTCCACTGTAATTAGTGTCGCCACTAGCTGGCTTTTCTTCTTCAGTGTCAAATAAATTTAAGGGTGGGCGTTTGTAGTCGCTGTCCACGGTTGCGGCTACCGCGACCGCCTGTTCAGGCGTTAATTTAACAGGTAATTTTCCTACTTCTTTTATGGGCTCTTTTCTTCTCTTGGGTAAATCAATCGTTTTAATTTCTAGTTTTGGTTTGGCTGGCTCTTCTTTTCCCTCTGCCACTAATAACGCTTCAGATCCTCTTTGCTTTTCTTCTTTAACTTCTTTCTCCTTTATCTCTTTAAGTTTTTCCTCTTTGTCTTTCTTGGGCAACAACTCCCAAATAATCAAAATGCCAATCACGATCAAAGCCGCAAATACCACAAACCCCACCATCACGCTAAAATATTTTAACAAAGGCCAGCTCACCGCCGCCCCCAACCAACCACCATTGCGGTCATCAGAATTTTGCAAAGTTAAAAGGCCAGCAATGCCAATCATTAAAAAAATCAAAGCCAAAATCAAAGGAGCCACCACCCGCTTTTTAGGCCTAATAATCAAAAAACTCGCCATTAAAAGCAAAAAAGGCAACACAAAAACTGCTTGCCCAATTAAAAGCCGAAAGTTTTTCACAATAAAATTACCGCCAGCCCCTGATTTATGGAAAAAAGCCAGAGCCATCACCACTGCCAAAACTATCATCACAATAGCGCCAATCCAACGCCTCACCCGAGCGCTCAATAAATTATCTTTTGGAGCGATATTCTTGCCATTGTCAGTGTTATTTTTTCGTTTCTTTTTAGCCATACCGTGAAATTATTAGTCTATTTTAACATACAAAACAAAAAACAACCAAGGGCAGACCTCCCCAGACTGGGCTCTAAGTTTTCAGGAGGTCTGCCCTTGGTTTTTGCGGAATCACGGCGGGATGAACCATCTCGCCATTAACCGCAAAAGCCTGATGCTTTGCTCCCTTTACCAAAACAACAAATTTAACGCCAAATGTTTTGGCCTTGTCAATCAGCCCCTTCTTAACCTTTTGTGTTTGCTCTTTAGTGGCGTTTTGGCTTAAAAAATCAGCGATAATATAGGGAACATTTTTTTGCCAAATAATCAAGCCCGCAAAGTCAAACATACCCAAGCCAAAACCAGCATCAAAGGTAATTTCCTCTGATTGATAGCCATATTTTTCCATTAACTCAATTAAAAACTTAGCTTTAATTTCTTCAATCTCTTCTATCTTATAGAAATCATTATCCTCATCTTCAAAAACTCCAATTCCCCCCTTACCCTCTCTTAAAATGAAAAATTTTATCATTTCTATTTCTTCAAACATAGACATATATTTTTATTACATTAATTTTTTTTGCTTAAAACTAACAAAGTTTGTCTTGGTTAAAATAAGATGATCAATCACCGCAATGCCCATAATCTTGCCCGCTTCCACCAAACGCTTGTTGATCAACAAATCGCTCTCGGAGGGCTCGGAATTACCCGAGGGATGGTTATGAACAAAAACTACTGAAGCGGCATTTTGCTTCAAGGCCAAGGCAAAAATTTCCCGTGGGTGAACTAAGCTAGCGTTCAATGTGCCCACAAACATTGGCTTTTTGTAAATCATCTCGCCCCGGCCGTTAAGATACAAAACCAAAAAATGCTCCCGTTGTTTTTCCCGCAAATAAACCGCTTGAGCAATAATGTCGTTGATATTTCTGATTGCGGGCAAAGTATCTTCTTTAATAGCCAGCGCCCTTTTCACCAATTCTTGGCTGGCTAAAATCACGCAGGCCTTGGCCTCGCCAATGCCTTTAATGGTCGCAAGCTCTTGAAAATCCAAGTTAAGCAGTTTCTTTTTAGGATAGTCCCTTAAGATTTCCTCGGCCAAAACCGCCACATTTTTCCCCTTAACCCCCGAGCCTAGCAAAATAGCCAAAAGCTCGCTGTCCTTTAAGTTCTTGGCTCCCTTCTCCATCAACCTCTCCCGCGGCCGATCGGCCAAAGGCATCTCTTTAATTTTACACCCCGCCTGATGATTCGCTATCATAGCTTTTTAAGTTATTAACAATTTTTATTGACAATAAGACGCAAATTTTGCTATTATAACAATGTGCTTGTGGGCGCAAGCCCCGTTCAGCCAAGGATTTCCTAAGCTGAAGGCAAGCACAACATTATTGATCACGCGGTCCCGCCACAAGCGGGATTTTCGCTTTCTACATACACTCAATTTTTTTTCCACAAGGAAACTTGATTGACAAAGAATTATATGTTATATTTTAGTTGTCTTTCGGTTCTGTCATAGAACCGTTAGGGTTATACATCGCAGGGCCACCCTCTTAGTTGAGGGTGGTTTTATTTTGACACTCTGTGCGATATTCTAAATTTTTACCCCAAAATTCACAAATATTTTTTAAATCAAAATAACCATTTCCGCCAGTTTTTAACTCCTTTGAAACATTTTTCTCTGTTGAAAAAATATAAACTTTTTTACCACTATTTCTCAAATAGCTCACTAGTGCCAAAAAATCAGCGTCACCACTAAACAATACGGCGATGTCATACTCTTGCATATTATGTATTGCATCAATAGTTATTTCAACATCCATGTTTCCTTGCCCCTTTTTAAGATAAGTAAAAAACCTGTGTTTTCCCCCTAAATCATAATCCCTTGTTCCCTCTTTAGGAAAAGCGTCATAATAAAAAATTTCAACTTTATTGGCATCAAAATATTTTTTAAAATATTCTTTAAAATTCTTATACTCGATAAGCTTTCGCATTGATTTTATGGCATTCCAAACATTTGAAGCATCAATAAAAACATAAACTACAGCTTCTTTTTTTATCTCTTTTTCTCGATTAAACATAATTTTACTGCTTATTCCTCAACCTCAACCCCGCACTCCCGGCAAAAAATCTTAAAATCATTATGCACTAGTCCAGTATCAAATTTTTACCTATATTTTTTTGGCATAAAATTTGGTTCCTCATGCCAAGTCAATTTAAAAATATCTTCACTCATTCTATGGAATTCAAACAGACACTCCCCGCCGAGCTCTCCATTTTCATATTCCTCAACGCTAACCATATTTTCATCTTTTAAGCAATCGACTGTGGTCAAACCGTTTTTATCGCAGATATTCGCTATATCATCAAAAGAATATTTTTTATGCTTTGTGAAAATAGCCATAATTTATTAAACATCAAATAGTTTCTCTAAAATTCCATTTTCCAACATATCCAAACTGAAAAGGTATTCGTTGTGATTAAAAGTTTCTCTTAATGGTCTTGTTATTGATTTCCAACCATAACCGTCGGTAACCCAAACAAACTTTAATTTACTACTCAAAACATCGAAAAGATTTCTGTATTCGCCAGCAGTTGATTTTAATTTTGATCCACCACCGCCATAAAAATTGGTTTCAAAAATAAACAGCTCTTTTCCGTTATTCACGACAAAATCATACCTTCTTGAAGATTTATCAACAGGAACAACAATGTTCCATTTTTCTTTGATTTTATCAGCGTTTGCTTCTTTCAGATATTCATATCCTTTTCTCTTGCACAAATCACTAATAAAAAACTCAACAATGTTTTCCATACAATGACCACCGCGATTTTTTCTCCCGTTGCTGTCTAACCCTGCCTCAACGCCGATCATATAATCCACAAGATTTTTTATTTTTTGAGAAACAATTAAAGCGTTTAAGCCCGCTTCTTTTACAAAAGTTAGATATCTTTCAATATCATCTGCCGTAAGATTGCTTTTCGTAAAATCATACTCCTCGTAAACAAACTTTTTCTGTTTATAGTCAACAAGAATTTTAAACTTTGATGTATTACTACCATCACGGACAACTAAAGCGGGAATAATTTTCGCGATTTCTGGATTTTGCTTTATTAGAAACCTAAATTCATCGTCAAAATTTTCTTTGCCAATTAAGTAATTGAGGTTATTTAAGGCAATTTCAATTTTCTTGGTATTTCCAAAAACTTTTTCCCAATTTACAAAATAAGACCAGAGCAAAATACTAGGCTTTAAGTTTTTGATTAAGTAATCAAAAACCTCATCCTCATTCTGGCATTTCAGTTTTTCCTTATAAAATGGTATAAATTTCATATTTTTATTTTTTTAAATTTTTTATTGCAATTGTGCGAGTAATGATTTTCATAAAATTATTTGCACAAGTTTAACTCTATAGAATGTGGTTTCCTATTCTTCATGAGATATTTATTCCCATTACTCCCGAGCAAAACAATAGCATCATAACCAATACCTTTCGCCCTTTGATACATCTTCGAATCGAGCCCGATTCTCCGCTTATACCAGTCTTTATGATCACCCAAGACAGAAGAATATAATTTTTTATAATCCATTGGAAATAAGATTTTAAGAATGTTAATTTCCGAAGTCCCATATACTGGGTTTGAAATTTTTATCTTTTCTGGAATATCATTTGGTCTGCCGTAAAATTCTGCTTGTTTATATGTTGAAGCCAAAAATTTACCTCTCTTTTTGTAAGCATTAGGGTCCATGGGCGAGACATGCCACCAAAGGGAGTTGTTTATTTTATTTATGAGAATTTTTTTGTTTTTTGTCTTCATATTTTTATTTTTTTAAGTTTTTGTTTAGCTCATTTAATCGCTTAATAGATAAATCAAGATATTTATTCTCCGTATCAATGCCAATAAACTTTCGGTCACCCAAAAAGGCGGCCAAGCCAGTAGTAGACGAGCCAGTGAAGGGGTCAAGCACTATGTCGCCCTTGTTGGTGCTGGCTATGATTATTCTGTTCAATAAATCAATGGGTTTTTGGGTGGGGTGCTTACCAAAAATTTTTTCCTCTTTCTTGGGCGGATAGATTGCCCACACACTACGCATTTGCAGGCCAGGCTTTTTGATAAAATCATCCGGCCAATTGCCATTTTTAATTAAACTATAATTAAACTTATGTTTGGCGTTTTTATCTTTTCTTGCCCAAACAAGAGTTTCATGGCTTGCAGTAAAAAAGCGACAGCTTAAATTTGGCGAGGCATTTGGTTTAAACCATGCAATGTCATTAAGAACATGAAATCCAGCAACTTGAAGTGCAAAACCACATTGGTAAATTGAATGATATGTTCCACTAATCCAAAGTGTGCCACTTGGTTTTAATGCTCGTTTTACAGCTTGTATCCATTCAAGATGAAATTCAAAATCTTTTTTTAATCCATTACTTTTATCCCATTCACCTTTATTAACGCTTACACGACGACCGGCATGAACAGTAAATCCTCCATTTGAAAGAAGATAGGGTGGATCAGCAAACACCATGTCTACAGAATTTTCTGGTAATTGGGATAGAATATTTAA
>JAPLWE010000055.1 GCA_026396705.1 Candidatus Gribaldobacteria bacterium | reverse complement strand
TTGGTGGCCGAGGGCAGTCCTAAAGATATCGCCGCCAATAAACAGAGCTACACTGGCCAATACCTTAGAATGCGCTAAAACCATTGACTTTCGGGCTCAATTATGGTAGTATTGGGAGCGTAGTATGTTTTTAACCCGAAAAATATACCCACTGATTTTAGTCATAATCGTGGGTGTTATAGGGGTATACTTTTGGCATTTTCAGGCCGTGGCAGAGAGTGATTGGGGCTATATTAAACAACCGGTTTCAATGATGAACCAGTCGTTTATTTTACCCTTAGCTAAACTGCCCGCTCCCGAAATTAGCCAAAAAATAACGGTGATGGTGACGGCTTATTCGTCGACACCCGAGGAAACCGATGATACCCCATTTATTACCGCGTCCAATACTATGGTGCACAGCGGCATTGTCGCTAACAATGGCTTGCCATTTGGCACCAGAGTGCGTTTACCAGAGATTTTCGGCGATAGATTATTAGAGGTCGAAGACCGTATGCATTGGAGAAAAGCCGATAATCAGGTAGATGTGTGGTTGCCCTCTAAAGAAGAGGCTATTCATTTCGGAGTTCAATATGCCACTATGGAAATTGTTTCCGACTAAATTATTAAACTGAAAACAAAAAACCCGCCTAAAGCGGGTTTTTTGTTATATTTGATAAAGATAAATTGGTGTTTTACCAATAGGGCAATCAGTCGCTAAAGCCGTCCAGCCATCCATGGGCCAAGCGTAAATAATCACTTTAGCGCCCGGCTTGAGTTCTTTTTCTAATTTGTTTTTTATTTTAGTAAAAATTTTAGGCATCAAGAAAAAATATACTATATCAGCGTTGCTTAAGTCAGCTCGCCAAAAGTCTCTAAATTTAATTGAGCATTTTTTCTTGAAAGGGGAGCTAAGTATTCGCCACTTGGCTATTGAATACGGCAAAAGCGAAATTTCAAAGCCAATAGCCACAGCCCCGGCCTCGCCGGCGGCCACAACTAGCCGACCGTCCCCACAGCCCAAATCATAAATTTTTTGTCCGGGCTTGATATTAGCCAACTTCAAAAACCGTTCGGTGTCAGCCTTAAAAGTGGGCGCCCAAGGCGCCGCCCGCCAACCAGCATAAGCCGCTGTGCCAGCTAAAACTAAAATAATTAGCAAAAGAAAAAAGATAAATAGCGTCATAAAGTTTCGTATTGAACTTCTTCGGGATAAAGTAAAATAAAGGGGTAGCCAGAGTAATTTCTTTTAATTTCACCGCAGCCCAAATCCTTCAAAAATTTAACCATTTCATTGGTAATCGTTTTAGGGTCGACATCTTGAGAGGCGCCCTTGTATTCAATCTCCACGAAATCGCCCAAGCCTTCAATTTTATCAATAGCCACTTCGTAATCTTGATAGAGGTAAATTTTGCGTAATTTATCTACTATTGTTAGCGATTGAAAGTTTAAGGCCTGCAAAATTTTCTTTGCCTGGTCTATATTATTTATTTTCGTTTCGTATTCGTCGCAATAATGGCTTTTGCCCTGCTCGTCTAAATGCCAGTTTTTGTAATTAAAAGAAAAAGCGCCATTGCTATCTCGCAAGCGCAACCATTCCACGGCCGGCCTAACCGCTAAAAAATCGCGATGAGCAGGCGTAAAGTATTCGTCTAATTGACGCTTATTAGCGATAAACTGGCCATCTTTAGCTAAAAACTCCAAAAGCGACTCAATTTTTTCCACATTCACTTGTATTTCTATTTCAATATCTTTGGGCATTTGAAAAATTTTAAATTTTGCCTTCCCATTCTTGGAAGAATTGGTCTAAGTAGGTTTGCAAAAACTTGTGCCGGCCTTGGGCGAGTTTTTTGCCGGCCTCGGTATTCATACGGTCTTTTAACAGCAAAAGCTTTTCGTAAAAATGGTTAATGCTGGTGCCTTGGCTTTTGGCTTTATAATAATCCTCTTTGGTTTGGTGCATTACTGGTTTGTTGTCCGGGTCGTAAAGCGGCCGGCCCGCGTGCCCGCCATAAGCGAAGGCGCGGGCCACACCTATGGCGCCCATGGCGTCAAGGCGGTCCGCGTCCTGCACCACCTTGCCTTCAATGGTGGGCATTTGACTGGCCACGCCCGCGCCCTTAAAAGATAATTTTTCAATAATTTCGCCAACTTGTTCCACAACTTCCGAGGCGATTTGGTGTTTGGTAAGAATTTCCCGAGCCAATTTAGGTCCAACTGTGTCGTCTCCCTCGTGAAATTTCCAATCAGCGATGTCGTGCAATAAGGCGGCCAATTCTACTACCAGCATATCAGCTTTTTCCTGCTGGCCGATGTTTTTGGCCGTAGCCAAAACTCGATAAATATGCCACCAATCATGGCCAGTGCCCTCGCTGCCCATAATATCTTTAACCTCTTGAGTAATTTCCGCGATGATTTTTTGAGTGTCCATAGTTTTATTGTTTTAGAATTTTCCGATTAATGTAAAAGACTACTTCTTAGTAATAAAGTTTTTTAACCATTCAGCATCAGCTTTCTTAAGAAGAATTGTGCCATCTGCCCTGTTATCTGTTTTACTGTTTTGCGATGAGGCGGTCCAAATTTTTATGGCTACAAGGCCAAATATCCTAGCAAGAATTCCTTGAGTATTTTCTACATTTTGGACATTATTAAAAAGTATTGTTTTGGAATGCTTCGCAATAATTCCAGATTTTATCGTAATCCGACCTTCTTCTACAATGAAAGAAATGTATTTAAAGTCTAAAACAATAGAGATATATGATGGCAATCCAATAAAAATAAAGATAAGCCAAAAAACATAATGCCAAACATTTTTTGGTATAAAAATAAAAGGAACAGAAACTAAAAAAACAATAAATAATATTTTTATTAATAAATATAAATTGACTATTTTGGGTAGCTTGTTAGATATATTTAAGGTAATCATACTTTTTTTGTTAATTAGTTTTAATAATAATGGTTAAATTTCGTTATTGTGCTTTACTATTGAGAATTAGCTATATAGATAGGAAAATAGATAGGAAAATAGACGGGAAAGCCGTCTCGTATCAAATTTTCGTTAAGATGCCAGCCAATTTTTGAGGGATAATCTTTTTTAATATAATGCCGCCTTTCAATGTTTTGCCAGTCATCAAAAATTTTTAGTTTTCGCTCGAGATAAAGTTCTGGATTATTGCCGTATATAAAATTATAAAATTTTTCGCAATCGCTAATATAAAAATCAATAGAGTATTTACTTGCCTTGTTTTCATTGGCGGGAATACAATGGACAGATTTTTCTTTAATTCCTAATGAATGACAAAGTTTTTGGTTGAAATCAGTAATAAATTCTAAGCTTGCGCAAACAAAGCCAACTTTAATTTGAGGTGTTCCATTTACATTATAAATAAAAACCGAACCGTCCCCATCAAAAAAACCACGAACGAAATCAGCGAAATATTCGTTTGGCACTTCAATTTTTCCAAGATTATAAGTTTTTCTAGGCATAACTCCTAGTCCAATTAGATCTTTTGCAAGAGTTTGATTGCGAAGCTGTATTTGATAAGCGAAGTGGCCATTCGTCCCTGGTTTCTTGCCAATTTTATGTTCTGACCCAAGGGCATTTTTTATTTTGTCTAAATGTTCTTTATCAACGGAGGTTATATTAAAAGTAAAAGGACGGTTTTTTCTTGTTTTATCAACGCAGATACAGCCATCGGCAACAAAATATCCTAAAACATAGCTCATGTTTGAGTTCCATTTTTTAAAAAAATCATTATTGATTTTTTTCGTAATAATTTTACTCATGAAAATTTATTAGATTTTATTGGTGCCCGGGGTGGGACTCGAACCCACACGGCCTTACGGCCACAAGATTTTAAGTCTTGAATGTCTCGCCAATTCCATCACCCGGGCAAATTTCTCACTATCTATGAGGCGTGGGCGGGAATCGCACCCGCGTAAACGGTTTTGCAGACCGCCCCCTAGCTTCTTGGGTACCACGCCATAATTATTTACTTTCCTCTATTTTAATGTTTTCTAAAATTGCTTCAACCCTTTGGGCAGGGGCCATATCTTTTTCTTCCACAAAGCGAATTTGCGGCACCGGACGCATCCGTAAGCTTCTGTTGACCAATTTCTGAATCGGGTAAATCAGTTTCTGTAAAATGGCCAGGGCGTTTTTGGTTTCACTGGCTGGGAAAACTGCAATAGAAACTTTGCAGTGAGTAACATCTTGCGAAGTTTCCACACCCGATACGGTTACTAAGATATTTTTAGGAAAATCAACTTCCTCCAAAATAGTTTGGCCAATTTGTCGCTTGAGCAATTCATTAATTCTTTTAACTCGTTTTTCTGTGGCCATAATTAAAGGGTGGCTCTTTCTTTTTCTTCGCTGAAAAATACTAAGATATCATTTTCTTGTGTCTTGATTTCGCTTTGCAGTAAAATGCCCACTTCTTGGCCTTTCTCGGCCTTACCAATATCTTTTTTGTCTTTTTGCAGGCCCTTCACTTTGCCGTGTCCAATGACTTCATCATCTCGGATAATCTCGGCTTTAACATTGCGAGTGATTTCGCCTTCTAATACTTTGCCTCCAATAATTTGGGTGTCTTTGTCTTGCTTAAAGATAATTATGGCCTTAAATTTTCCGGTGTTTACTCGTTTAGTTTCGGGTGATAAGGTAGCGGTCATTAATTTTCTGGCTTCTTGCGTTAAGTCATAAATCACATCAAAAGTTTTGGCTTTAATGCCCCGTTCCCGAATCAGGTGGCCGGTGTTTTCGTCTGTTTTTACTCGAAAGCCCAAAACTACTGCATGGCTGTTTTCAGCTAACAATATGTCCGAGGCGTTGATGTCGCCTACGCCAGTTTTGATGAAATTCAACACTACTTTATCTCGTGGAATGTTTTCTAACACGCCCACTACTGCTTCGCAAGAGCCCAAGAAGTCGGTTTTAAGGATAATATTTAAAATTTTTGTTTCTTTATCTAAATTATTTCTAATGGCTATGGGTGATTTGGCGCAAATGGTTTTTGCTTTCAGTTGGGAGAGCGCTTGTTCGTGATTGCTAAATACCTTGAAAACATCGCCCACGGCCGGTGGTTGCTCAAAACCCAAGACGCGAGCGGGCTGGCCGGGCAAAACTTCTTCAAGGGGTTTGTTCTGGAAATTGGCCAGATGACGCAATTTGCCCAAAACATTTTCTGTGGCCACTACATCGCCCTCTTGTAACAGCCCTTGCTTAACCAGTAAAGTAGCCATAGGGCCTTTTTGCGGGTCAAGCGAGCTTTCAATCACTATGCCTTCGGTTGGCAAAGACAAATCGCATTTTAATTCTTCCATTTCAGCTACCAAGGAAATGGTTTCCAACAATTCTTTAATGCCTTGTTTGGTTTTGGCTGAAACTTCGCAAGAGGGAACTTGTCCGCCATAAGATTCCACCAAAATATCTATTTGCGATAAATCTCTTTTTACTTTTTCCGGGTCGGCCTCGGGTTTGTCAATTTTATTAAAAGCCACAATCATGGGTATGGCGGCTTTTTTGATAAAGTTTATAGCCTCTTTAGTTTGTGGTTTGATGCTCTCGGCAGCGTCAATAACCAAAATAGCAATGTCAGCTAAATTAGCGCCCCTAGACCTCATTGCGGAAAAGGCTTCATGGCCGGGTGTGTCAATAAAGGTGATTTTTTTACCACTAGCTTCCACCTCGTAAGCGCCAATATGCTGGGTGATGCCGCCGGATTCTTTGGCGCAAATCACAAAACCCTCCCGAATTGCTTCCAGTAAAGACGATTTACCGTGATCCACATGGCCCATAATTACCACCACGGGTTGCCTAGTAATAATTTTGTCTATTTTCTCCTGCATATTGGATTATCTTACTCGAAAAAACACTCTCTTGCAAGCAAAAATACCAAGGGCAGACCTCCTGAAAACTTGCATGCAGTCTGGGGAGGTCTGCCCTTGGTATTTTTGCTTGTTTGTTTGAAATTATTTAGCTATAAAGCCACCATCAACCACTAACACCTCGCCTGTCACGAAATCCGATTCGCCAGAAGCCAGATACAAAGTAGCCATGGCAATATCCTCTGGCTCGCCCAATCTAGGATAGGGTGTTTGCGCTTCAAAATTAGTTTTAATCGCTTGGTTGTCCAGCATATCTTTGGTCATAGCGGTTTTAATTATGCCCGGAGCAATACAATTAACATTGATTTTGTTTTTGGCGTATTCCAGGGCCATGGCGCGAGTTAAAGCAATAATGCCACCCTTGGAAGCGCAATAAGCCCCGCTGTTCTCAAAGCCCACTAAACCGGCTACGGAAGCAATATTAACGATTTTGCCCTGGCCCTGCTTGAGCATCTCAGGAATAATTTTTTTGCTGGCCAAAAAAATACCTTTCAAATTAACACTCAACACCGCATCCCAATCCTCTTCGCTGGTCTGGTGCAAAGGGCCACCTTTCACAATGCCTGCGTTATTAACTAAAATATCCACTCGGCCAAAATTTTCCAAGCAAGCCCCCGCCATTTTCTCAATATCGCCGGCCTTGCTCACATCAGTCTTCACAAACACGGCTTCGCCTCCGGCCTGCTTAACCATTTCCACTGTTTCTTGCCCGCCTTTCTCGGCCCAATCGGCTATCACTACTTTGGCGCCTTCTTTGGCAAAGGTTAGGGCAATGGCTCGTCCAATGCCTGAACCCGCTCCCGTTATAATAGCTGTTTTGTTTTGTAATCTCATATTTTTTAATTTTGAAAATTTTTCAGATACTCGCGCATTTTAGCCACTGCTCCTTTAACTTGTTGAAAAATTTCTTCGTTAACCATATTCTCCTTGGCATAATTCATAATTGGCCTAACCGACTCAATTTTTCGGCCGAACTGCTCCATCCACTGATGGCGGGGAAACATCCACAAATGAAACCCATACTGGCTGTTTTCATTTTGAAACAAGTAAACATCTACAATGCCTAAGACATCTTTCATACCTAAACGAATTTTACGAATTAGATTGATGAAATCAATGGCCTCTTGGTCGTTCAGTTCCGCCACCGACCTGATTTTTCTTAGTGGCTCTATAATAAAAAATCCAGGAATGGGCACGCTCCAATCTTGATGGGCGTCAAAAAATTCAGTCACAATAATTTTTTCATCGGGAAATAAAATTTCATTTGGCATATATATCTAAAGTTGGTTTTCAAATTTTTTGGCAATTTGTATGGTTATTTTTCTATAGAGCAAGAATAAGCAGAAAGCGAGAGCGGAAATAATCAACAAACTATAAATATTTTTATTAAAATATTTGGCAATTATTGTGTAGCTATATCCGAAAAAATAACCGAAAATTACAAAAAACATTGTCTTGGGTATACTGATTAAGGAAACTATTTTAGCAAATCTTTTCAAAGGAAAGTGGCTATTGCCCACAACTACTAGCGCTAATGTAGAGGCTACTGGCGATATTTTAATAGCTAAAAGAACTTTTTTGCTGTGTTTTTCTAAAAGTTTTCTTAATTTTTTTTCTCTCTCAATAGATGCTCCGAAATAACGGCCATACTTATTAATGACAGCTAAGCGGCCAAAATAACCGACAGCATACCAAATAAAATCTCCTGCGATATCGGTTAAAAAAGCTAAAAGAAAGATAATAAAGATATTTAAGTAGCCTAAAGAGGCAGCTAACGCAGAAGCAATAGTAATTATTGGGCCCTCAATGACCATTATGACAGATATTAATAAATAACCATGATGAATAACCCATTGCAAAATAACCGGAAACGATTGAGAAGCGATTGGAATAAACATGTTATTTATGTTTTAGTTTTTCTGATTCATTTGTCATAAAGACTTTTAGCTTATGCCCGCTTCTTTCAATTTGATAGTCAGCAGAAATAATTTTTTTATGAACAAACGCCGCGCCCTCTTTGGTTTTAGCGGAAACAGGAGAGGAAGCAGAAAAAAGTAAAAAGTAAGCAGAAACTACAACTAATAACGAACTCATAATCACTTGTTCTAATAAAATTTTTTTGTGATTTATCTCTTTTCTAATCGCAGGATATAGTCTGCCCAAGAAACTTTTTGTTAAACGACCGCCTGAAAAATAATCTATTAAATAGCAAAATAATATAGAAATAAAAAAGTTGTATAAAAATCCATTTTTAAGCCTTCGGCTAGAGGTTATTATTTTGTTTTCCCTAAGGTAAACAACTTTTCCGCCTTGCCTAATTCTTTTGAGCAAGTCATATTCATCACCGCCTAAATTTAAATTAATATTATAGCCCCCAATTGCTTCGATATTTTTTTTATAAAAAGCAAAATTAGCGCCAGGCGCGCAAATTGTTTTTTTACTTACCTTATAAATAAAAAAAACTCCTTTAAACCATAATTTGATAAACCAATTGCCAGATCCTGACCCTGCTGGATAATCATAGGGCCCAATCACAGCTACCGAATTTTTATTTTCCAAAAATGCCTGGACAATGTTAGCTAGCCAATCTTCAGGAAAAACACAATCAGCATCCGTAGAAACAATAATTTCTCCTAAAGCCTCTACTACCCCTCTTTGTCTGGCAAAACAAACTCCTTGTTGAGGTTCAAAAACAACCTTACAGCCGAGATCGCGGGCAATTTGAGCGGTTTTATCGGCGCTATTGTTATCAACAACAATTATTTCGTAATCGCCGTTAAAATTTTGCTTTTTGAGCGAAGCCAAACAAGCCCTTAAATAACTTTCTTCATTATAAGCAGGCACCACTACGGAAATTTTAATCATATTATAATTATACCTTATTTTCTGGCATTTTTATAACATCATTCGGCCAACCATATTTAACAGGATTAAAGCCATTACCACAAATAGTATCAATAAGCGCTACTGATATCTGATAAGGATCGAAATTGGCAGCTGGTCGGCGGTCTTCTAAGTAGCCCTTGCCTTTGTTATTCGTTTCCATAGGAATGCGAATGGAAGCGCCCCTATCAGATACGCCATAGCGAAAATCATAGATACTGCAGGTTTCGTGCTTGCCGGTTAAGCGCTTGTCGTTATCCGCGCCATAAACCTGAATATGCTGGTTATGGAATTTTCCTAACTTCTCGCAAGCTTCTAAAATAACTTTAATGCCCCCTTCTTCTCTCATCGATTTAGTCGAAAAATTAGTATGCCCGCCCGCGCCATTCCAATCTCCAGGCATTGGTTTCGGGTCAAGTTTGGCGTACATTTCAAAATCCTCGCCATGTCTATATAAAATCCACCTCGCCAACCACAATTGGTCACAACATTCAAGCGGATTCAATGGACCAACCTGGAACTCCCACTGAGCAGGCATAACTTCAGCATTTATCCCGCTAATTGACATCCCAGCTTTTAAGCAATCTTTCAAGTGAGCTTCCACTAATTTTCGGCCATAAACTTCATCACAGCCAACTCCGCAATAATATCGTCCCTGCGGATGCGGAAAGCCTTGGGGTGGCCAGCCAACCGGCCAATTTTTATGATAAAGAGTATACTCTTGCTCAAAGCCAAAAATTGGCTCTTCTTGCTTATGCTTTTCGTAAAGTTCGGCAAGCTTTATGCGAGTGTTGGTTTTGTGAGGCGCGCTATCGGCGTTTAATACTTCGCACATTACTAAAACATTAGACTCGCCACGGATCGGGTCGGGAATATAGTAAACCGGCTTTAAGATGCAGTCGCTAAAATGGCCTTCGGCCTGTTCGGTGGAGGAGCCATCAAACCCCCATAAAGGTAAATCTGCCAAAGATTGTATTGGGCCATTAATAATTTTTGTTTTGGAGCGAAGCTTGGCGGTTGGTTTTTTGCCATCCATCCAAATATATTCAGCCATTATTTTGTTTGTCATATATTTTTATAAAATAAAAGGTGAAAAATAATTATTTATTGCCTGTTCTGAATTGTTAAATTGCTTCAAGTTAAAAAAGGTGTCGCAAAAAATAGAGCGCAACTTCAAAATTTCTCCCAAGCCAGGATTCTCCACTAAATCATCAATAGTTAAGTCAAAAAGCTCCAGAGCTCTTTGCGCTGTCTCGTCAGCGGTTTTTTTGTCTTTATTCTTCCAGTAAAAGCTTTTAGCAACCTCGCTGGCTAAGTTGCCCATTTTTTGTCGCAAACTCATTTTTTGCCATTTTTCTCTTGAAAACATATTACTCAATAAATTTATCAACTATTGTTTTTACGGCTTGTCTTATATTCTCGTCTTGTATTTCCATATCTTTTGATCCCAGAGATGGTTTGATGTTTATCAAAGAAAAAAATTCCAGCCAACTTTCTCTGGGCTGATCTAAATGTATATTAAACCCCCAAACATTTCGGCCGTCAGACCCTTGTTCAACTAACACTTCCTGACACTCTGAATGCCATTCTCCGCCTATGGCAATTTTTTCTTTCTCAACATCAGCCACTCCTTTAACAAGTGAATCAAATGTTTCCTTGGCTATTTTCGCCAAATCTTCACGATTTATTTTTTTATCTAAGATATAAATTGACATGATGTAAATTTTAAAAATTGGCGGAAGGGGTGGGATTCGCCTACAAGTTTTGCCTCGCCGTCGCTCGGCAAACTCGCAGGCCGCCCCTCGCGGTTTTGCCTGCTGGCAAAACATCGCTGCGGTCTTCGAATCCCACCGCAAAGGCGAACAGTCGCCTTTGCTCCCTTCACGCAAAATATATTCGCTTTGCTCATTATTTTGCGGAAGGGGTGGGATTCGAACCCACGGGCCCCTTGCGAGGCACGGCTTTCCAAGCCGTTTCTTTGAGCCACTCAGACACCCTTCCAAAATTATTTTTTTATTTTATTTCCATTCCTCGCAGGGCGGCCAGACGCTCTTCTACGGGCGGATGGGTCATAAATATTTTTATGAGCCAGCTGGCTCCTTGTTTACCTTTGAAAGGCGAGCTGATGAACAAATGAGCGGTAGAATTGCTGGCCGCTCGCATGGGCGTGGCGTCGGCGGATATTTTTTCCAAAGCGCTGGCTAATCCCTCGGGATAGCGGGTTAATAAAGCGCCCGAAGCATCGGCTAAAAATTCTCGTTTACGGGAAATAGCTAACTGGATTAAAGTAGCCGCGATGGGCGCCAAAATAGCCGCTACTAAGCCCAGTAAGGCGAGAAGGGCGCCTGCTCGGCTATTATCGTCGGAAGAGCCGCGGCCGAAATAACTGATTCGCAGAAAAATGTTAGACAGCATGGCCACGATGCCCGCCAACACCACCACCACGGTTTGCAAAAGCATGTCTTTGTTTTTAATGTGGCTCAATTCATGGGCGATCACCCCTTCTAATTCGCTTTTATTGAGCTTTTGCAAAAGCCCGATTGTCACCACCACCACAGCGTGTTGATAGTCTCGACCAGTAGCAAAAGCATTGGGCTGGGCTTCAGGCATAATGAAAATCTTGGGCATAGGAATGCCCTCGGCAATGCAAAGGTTTTCTACGATATGAAATAGCTCGCGGTTATCTTCTTCTTTAATTGGTTGTGAATGGGTCATTGATAAAACAATTTTGTCGCTGAACCAATAGCTGCTAAAGCTGGATAAAATACTGAAAACTACTGCCATATACAGAAAAATCGGGCTATGAAAATAGTTGCTCACCAGCCAACCTAATAAAATAATAAAAACCAAAAACCCGCTTATCAAAAACCAGGTCTTGCGGATATTACTATCAGCTTGATTATAGAGGGTTGCCATAGTTAATAACTAAAATTGAATTTTGGGCGCTTCTTTGGCTGCTGGTTCGTCTAGCTCAAATAATTCAAATGGCTTGAAATTACCGATTTTGCCAATAATACTGGAAGGAAAGCTTTCCAGCTTAATGGACATATCTCGAGCATTGCCGTTATAAAATCGGCGGGCCGCTTGGATTTTGTCTTCGGTGTCGGTGAGCTCTCTCTGCAAGTCTAAAAAGTTTACTGAGGCTTTTAATTCCGGGTAAGCTTCAGAAACGGCAAACAGCGATTTTAAGGTAGCTGATAAAGCATTTTCTGCTTGGGTTTTTTCTGGCACGGTTTGGGCGGAAATGGCTTGAGACCTCGCCTGAGTAACTTTTTCAAACACTTGGCTCTCATGAGCGGCATAGCCTTTAACTATTTGCACTAAGTTAGGAATTAAATCATAACGCCTCTTTAACTGCACTTCAATATCGCTCCAGGCTTCTTTAGCGCGGTTCTTTAAGCGCACAAAACCGTTATAAGAGCCAACGAACCAAGCGATGACAATGGCGACAACGGCGAGAACAATGTATAAAATTAACATATCTTGACAAGGGGCAGACCTCCCCCATATTGAATAAAACATTTATAAAAAAATGTTAGAGGTCTGCCCCTATATTATTTTGGCAACGACTTTATTAACTCTGAGAAATACGGATGTTGAATGGGCAGTTTGTAATTGAAAAATTTTAACACCGAAATAAAATCAGCTAGCTCTTCTTTTAATGTTCCTGGGCCGGTGAAAACTTCAACTCCTTGCTCGACAAGATTGGCTAGATAATTGTTAAGCATTTCGTTATTACCTTTATCTTTTAGGTATGCGACAATCTTTTTGAATTCGCCTCTATCTAGCCAGACGCCACGGCATTGTTCGCAAACATCAATTTTGATGTCAGAATCACCATAACGAACTTCGTATAAAGGCACGCCGTCCTTGGGGCAAGCCTTTTGGCCCTTTCCCAGTTGA
>JAPLWE010000025.1 GCA_026396705.1 Candidatus Gribaldobacteria bacterium | reverse complement strand
TTTATTCATATTTGAGCTGTCGAAGTCCGACTTCGACAACAAATTATTTAATCTTCTTAATCCACTCTTTTAATGTTGCTCCATACTTAGGGTGTCGTAAGCATAAAGTGAGGTTGCTCTTTAGCCAGTCGGCCATATTGCCACACTCTAGCCAGTCGCCTTCAATTTCACAGCCATAAATTATTTTGCCGTCAGCCAGCATTGCTTTAAGCGCGTCAGCCAAAATAATTTCGCCCTTGGCGTTGGCTGGTATTTTTTTAAGATAAGGAAAAATTTCATCAGTTAAAATATAACGGCTGCAAAGCGCCAAATCAGAAGGCGCCTGACCTGTAGCGGGCTTTTCTACGATGTCTTTAATTTTATACAAATTATTGGCAATCTTTTCCGCTTTAACCACGCCATAAAAAGGCAATTTTTCTGGAGGCGCTTTTTTAAGGCCAACCACTATTTTTTGCGAAGTTTTAAAAACATTAATCAGTTGAGTCAGAGCGGGCGTTTTGGTTATAAAAATATCGTCAAAAAAAACAACAGCAAACGGCTCTTTGCCCACCTTTTTTTCGGCCTTCAATATTGCGTCCCCGTCGCCCTTGGGCAATGGTTGCAAAGCCAAGGAAAAATTTATTTGTTCCAAGCCACGATGCGCCTTTTGCAAATTTTCCAAAGGCTCTTTAGCCATTCTGTCTTCTAAAAATTGCTCTAATTTAGCATCGCTCTTAAAATAGTCCAAAACATTTTTATTATTTTCTTTAGCCACCAAAATAATTTCTTCAATGCCAGCCTGCTTAGCCTCTTCCACCGCGTAACTAATCATCGGGCAATCAGCCAACGGCAAAAGCTCTTTACCGACCGCCTTACTAATAGGATAAAAACGGCTGCCCAAGCCAGCCATCGGCAAAACCGCTTTTTTAACTTCTTTTATTTCGCTGTTTTTGTTTTCAGTGTTTTCCATAAAATTGCTGTCAATACTCGGTGTTGACAGCATTACATATAGTTATTCGGGTTTGTTGCGCAAGAAGGTTGGCACTTCCCATTCGGCTTCAGGCGCCCATTCTCTATCTTTTTCTTCTTCATCGGCCTTCTTTACTTCCAAAGCAGAGCGACGCATTGGTTTTTTTTCTTCGCCTTCTGCCAGCGCAACCTGTTTTTTAATTTTTCGCTTAGTTTTATTTTTAAGTGGTTTATCGCCCGCGCTCGCTCCTGGTTGCGCTTTAACCACCACCCTTTCTCCCGCCTCGTTATTTTCGCCATTCTCATCATCGCTCACCGCCAAAAGAATAATTCGTATTTTGCCCTTGCTTGCAGACGATTCGGTAATACCAAAAATTATTTTGGCCTTGGGATTGAGATTGGCAATAGCATTGCTCACTGTTTCTACTTCTTTAATGCCCAAGTCAGCGCCACCCGTAATATTGAACAAAATCTTTTTGACATTTTTGGGCGGCCCATCAAAGAACGGGCTTTGAAAAATATTCTTAGCCACCTCCTCGGCCCTCAATGGGCCTTGAGCTACGGCTTGACCAAAAAATAATTTTTTGCCGCGTTTTTCCAGAATAGCTTTTAAGTCCGCAAAGTCAATATTAATCAGCCCGGGCTTGGCAATCACCTGCAATAAATCATTGATCCAAAAAGCAAATGTTTGGTTGACTAATGAAAAAGATTTTTTTAGAGCTGTTTTTTTATCTACCAGCAAAAAAATTCGCTCGTTGGGCACAGCGATAATACCCGACAATTTTTCAGTCAAAGACACAACTGCTTTTTTTTCTAAATGAATTTTTTTATCGCCTTCAAAAGAAAATGGCAAAGTAAATATGCCAATCGTAATAGCTTTTTGTTCGCTGGCCACTTCAGCAAATACCGGCCCGGCGCCCGAGGCCACCCCTCCCCCTAAGCACCCAACTAAAATCACCAAGTCGCAATCCTTGAACAGCCGAGCAATTCTTTCTTTTTCCTCAATGGCGGCTTTCTGGGCTAAATCAGGGTTAAGGCCAGTGCCAAAACCATTAGTTATTTTTTCACCGAAATGAAACGGCTTAACATCTCGCCTGATGCGACGAAATGTTTTGATGTCGGTGTCAGCGGCGGTAAAGCTTACACCTTTCAAAACAACGGCCATTTCCGAAACAATGGCCGCTCCCCCGCCACCCAAGCCCACCACGCGAATTTTTATCTTGCGCGGGGAGGGCACAACACTTTTCACAATCTTAATTGCCTTATTTTTTTCTGGCAAATTATTTTTCTTTTTTTTCATATTCAACAACTGGCCTTAGGGGGTTGTTTTTTCGGCTGGGGCTGGAGTGTTTTTGTTTTGCGAAGACGCCCGTAAAGCAGCTATTTTATCTTCAATATCTTTGTTGCCCGGATTCAATGTGGCTACTTGGTTCATCAGCTCCAAGGCCTTATCATAATTGCCCTGCTTTTCATAAACCAAAGCCAGCGAATAGAGCGAGTTGGAGTGATTGGGAAATAAAGTAATGGCTGTTTGAAACTGCTCGGCGGCTTTGTCGTATTCCGAGGCGTTATAATAAACTCGGCCCAATTGAAAATGCGCGTCTACTGAAAATGGGCTTACCCGCACTAAATTTTCCAAACGGCTTTGCGCGGCCTCTTTCTCTCCCGACTGATCATCTAAGTAAGCCATCTGCAAATTAGCGTCAACATAATCCGCTTTCATATCTATGGCCCTTTGGAAATAAGCCCTGGCCTCGTCTTCTTTTTTGTCAACCAACGACAGCTTGCCCAGCTCGGTTAAAACAGCTGGGTTTTTTGGCTCTAATCGTAAAACATCTTGAAAGCTTTTTATCGCCCAGTCTTTGCTACCCGTTACTACCGCTTGAATTTCTCGATAAACCACCCCGGCGGTTTCATACGCCACCACCATATTAGGATTTTTAGCCACGGCTGTTTTGCTTTCTTGCACCGCGCCACTAATAAACTGCGCAGCCACCTGCTTGTCGGGCTGGGCTTTCATAGCCTCTTCAGTAAACTTTTGCAGATAAGCTCGGCTTAAAGCAATATGATAAATCATTCTATCCGGGGCTACCCGAGTGGCAGTTTCCAGCTTAACTAAATTTGTATTCGGGCTAGTCAGATACTCTCGATAATAAACATCAGCCAAATAATACTTGCCCATAGTAAAGCAAACAAAAGCCATCGCCACCGCAATCAGCCAAAAAACTATGCTAAACACCAAGCCAGCCTCGGGAAATTCCTGAAAAGAAAACGACTTTTCCCGCAAAGCGTCGCCCCAGCTCACTACGCCCAAGGCCAAAAACAACCAAAACATAAAAGCCAAAACAGTTGTTTGATAATAAAACGCCTGCGCTACTAATAAAGCAAAAACCGTTACCACAAAAGGAATTACCACCACATTTTGGCCTTTTTCTTTCTCTTTTTTGTTAGCGATGAAAAAATAAGAAATCAATAAAAACATAGCTGCCATCGCCAGATAGAAAAATGCGCCTAAAGCCCCGCCTTCAGCCAACAGCTCGGCCCAATAACTACCCGCTCGATCAAACCTTAATTGCCAAAATTGCGTGTTCAAAAAAGCGGCCGGTTTGAACTTGGCAAAAACATAATGAAAATTGCCTGTGCCCTCGCCCAAAAGCCATTTTTCTTGGAATCCCTGCGCCGCCAAGCTCCAGCTGGTTTTTTGGTTTAACAACACTTCTTGAGGCAGACCGCCCGCAAAAAATGTTTCATTCAAAAAAGCTCTAACCGGGCTCACGAAAATAAAAACCACCGCTATTATCGCAAACAAAGTCGCCAAGGTAAGCCGATTAACATCAGTTTTGAAAATACGCTTCCAAAATGAAAACACCAAAAATAAAATTAAAGATAAAAGTATAGTAAGCCAAGCTGGCGTAGAATCAACCACAATCAACAAGCCCAAAGCCCCAAATAAAGCAAGATAAGCAACAATTTCTTTTTTGCCTGATCGCGCCAAAGAAATAAACACCACCGCCGCCACACTTACGCAAGCCAAAAACATCGCCAAGGCCTCAAGAGATCCCCCCGCCATCGAAAAAGTGCGCAATGACATAATGGCTGGCAACTTACCCCCCACTAAAGCGCTAATTTTTGCCCAAATATTGAAAATGGCCAGATAACTGCTGATAACTACTATCAACGAAGACCAAGTGAAAACTTTTGTTAAAGCAGGCAAGTCGGTTTTTTTGATATTGTTGGTCACTAAAAAATAAAAGCCAACCATCGCCCAAAGCCCCAAAATGCTCGGCCAAAACTTGCCATAAAAACCAAAAATACTTGTCCATCGGTCAATACCAGTAAAAGCGCCAATAGTAGACACCACCGCAAATGCCAAAATAAATGGGTCAAGCAAGCTCCACTTGATGGTAAACTTTTTGTCGTAAAAAACCATTTTAGCCAACCACAACATCAGCCCGACTAAAACCAAAGTGGCCAATAAATAAATTTTATTAAAATCAAATGCCTCCACCGAAAATGGCAACCAGAACAAAGGCATTAAAAAGATGGCCGAGAAAACAATAAACCTTAAAATTTTTTGGAGCATGTTATTATTTATTATTTTATTTGTTTATATTTTAACCCCATTAAAATTTTTTTGCAAACTCTGACTGAACCTGACTAAGTCAAGTTCCGAGCTCGGAACTTGACTTAGTCAGGTTCAGTCATCTAATAAATACTTTCGCATCTCTTTATTTTTTCTGCTGTCCTCAATAACCATTTTAACAAATTCCTCAAATTGCTCAATACTCGCAAACTGTGATTTAATAATGTCCAGGCCGCTTAACACCGACAAATTTGAAAGTTGCAAGGAACTGAGCTCTTTACAAATGGCGCGATAGCTTGACCAAGGATAATCGCTTGCCTTGCCCAGCCCGTGAATTTCAATATTGCCATTGACATAACCAATCAACCACAAAAGATATCTTTCATTATCAATGTGAACGGCTTTATAGGTTCCCTGGAACAACGCTCCAGAGCGATCATTATTTTTGTTAAAACAACCTGTATAACTCAACCCCAACTTATGCATGAAATTGGAAATCCCATTATCTTGTAACTGTTGCAATATAAAATGAAAATGATTTGGAATTAAATTATAGCTTACATTGTTAACCACTTTTTCCTGCTCTTTCAGAAAAGAACCCAGCCGCTTAAAATCATCGGAATGAAGCACTCTTACCGATTTTTTAGAAAGACCAAGAGCGCTTAATCTATCTTCATAGTATGTTTTGTTATTAAAATCGCGCATACAATCAAAAAACTTCCAGTAATCTTTTTCATCGAGAAAAACCTCCCGCCTATCAACGCCGCGGTTATAGATATGATAATATTCTCCGTTTACAAAATTTATATCTCGCATATGTTATGCGTTATGCGCGTGTGAACTTGACTAAGTCAAGTTCCAAGCATGGAACTTGACTTAGTCAGGTTCACAGGTTCAGCTTGTTTATGGGAGGCCTTCGGTGGGGCCGAAGCGGACAGCGGAGTTTTGATTGTAAAGCGTTTTCACCTGTGTGGCTGTTAATGCGTAGTTGTAGATGCGGACATCGTCGATGATGCCATTGATATATTTAGAAGATGTGTAATTATAACTACCAATAGCAATAGGATTAATCGGATTATCGGTAGTAAATCCTGCTTTTGCCGTATCGTTTCTGCCAATCAATACTCCATTTTTATATAACAATAAAGCATCCGTATTCGCATCAACAGTCAAAACAAGATGGTACCAATTTCCTAAACTAACAGCACTATTTACTGTAATTACAAACGGAGTTCCCGAATTGGTGTCACGCATTGCCGCCATTATCTGTCCACTTGGTTCTTGAAATATTGCAAAACGAGTTGTGCCATTAGCCAATGTTGATTCATAATAAATTGCACCATCTGTTACAAATGCTACTGGTTTATACCACAAACTAATTGTTGCGGCGTTTAATCCTTTTACACTTGCAGTATTAGGCACAATCACATAATCATTCACCCCGTCCAAAGTTAAGCCGCAGCCGTATTTGCCTTCGGACCAGGCGGAGCTGGTGGCGGGTGAGCCACCCAAGCTCAAGGCGCCGGTGTTGCAAACGCCGCCGTTGAGGCAGGTATAGCTTGAATCTCGCACCACGCTGGTGGTGGCGTCGCAAGTTGTGCTACTATTTTGGCCGTCATTCATTTTCCACCACGCCACTGGCGCCCCGCGGTTGTAGTCATAAGCGATTTGCGCTGGCGTGCGTGCATAGTTGTAAATACGAATGTCGTCGATTGTGCCGTTAAACCAATGAGTACTGCCAACCCAATCTAATCCAATAGTTGGATTAATTGTATTCGCTGACTGAACAACACCAGATGACAAAGTATCACTCACATTTAATACACCGTTAATATAGATACTTTTTGTGTGAGTTCCAGCACTGTCATATACTCCTACAATATGATACCAATTCCCTACAGATAAAGGACTATTAATTGTTGCTAATACTGGTGTATTGATACCAAAATCCATTTGAGCTCCATTCTGCTCCAAAAGATATGGTCTGTCTGTCCCCGATGCACCGTTATACCACCTTGAAATAATAGTTTTATATCCTGCCGCTATTGAATTTGGCTTAATCCAAGCTTCAACGCTTATAGCAGACATTCCTTTCAAAGATGCATTGTCTAGCACACTCACATAATCATTGCTCCCGTCAAATTTCAAACAACTTCCGCTGTGGCAGTTGGCGGAGGATTTCCAAGTTGGGTCGGAGGCGTCGGCAGTAGCGCCTGTGCCAAGGGTGCCAGTATTGCCGTTACCCGAAATGTCGTTGGCATACTGCCCGGTTTTTTCGTCCATTTTCCACCTCGCAATTGGCACGGCGCAAGGCGAGCTATCCCCGGGAATGCAATACTCCAAAGCCGCACTATCCGTAGAAGTGGGAAGGTCTGCCCTTCCCCCGACTGAGCCCAATTTAAGCGAAGCGCCACGGTTAAATTCCTCTTTTATTTCAGCCGGACTTAGAGCAAACGGATATATTTTGACTTCGTCAATTGAGCCAGAAAATAATCCAGCTGCCTGCCCACTTTCTCTACCAATAGAAAAAGTTGCGGCAGTATTTGACATATTTCCAGTCTTTGACTGAGTTCCTTTTAAAATTCCATCAATATAAATTCTAATATTAGCGCCATCATATGTCCCAACAAGATGATGCCAATTTGTATCAATAACGGTATTTGAATCTGCAGCCGTAATGCCACCAGAAGAAATAAAAAATCCTGGTTCACTTACCCCGACTCCTCCATTAATATAAAGAGAATACTCTGTTGATACCCCCCATTTCCCTGCAATTTGCCCACTTGTTCCAGTTCGCTTAACCCAAGCAGAAACCGAAACAGCAACATTAGGCGACAAAGAATCATTATCTGCTATATCCACATAATCCCCGCCATCAAAGCTCAATGCTTTGCCGAATTTGCCGTTGGTGGTCCAGGTGGGGCAAGTGGCGGCTCCCGGGCAAGCGCCAGCCAAGTCGCCGTTGTTGTGGTTGACACTTTTATCATAAGCCGTGTCGCCAGCTCCCTCGTCCATTGGCCAATAGGCAACATAACTGCCTGTGCCGCCTTCGCTTATCAGCTTCGGCGAGCCAAGCATATCCTCCATAATTTGTTTTTGCGTCCTCGCGTAATTATAAATCCGCACATCGTCGATAGAACCATTAGTAAATAATCCCGTCCCCCTTCTTGCGCCTATCGCTAATTTACCAATATTAGCAAGAGGAGGAGTTGCCGATAAATCAGCAGAAGTATTTTGTAAAATCCCATTTATATAAAGTCGTAACTTTGTCCCGTCCCAAGTTCCAGTAATATGATACCAAGTATTTGTAGTAATAGTTCCAGCTGGGGACTCAATAGATCTATCGCTAACATTGTAATATCCGAAATAAATTTTGTTCGTTGTTAGTTCTAAACTATAATTTCCTGCGCTATTTGCATTATCTTTTGATATTATCGCCTGCTCCGCAGATGCAGTGTTTATCTTTGTCCATAGAGAAACAGAAAAATTACCTGTTAAGTTGAAAATACTACTTGTTCCCGCATCCACATAATCATTGCTCCCGTCAAATTTCAGGGCGCTGCCGTATTTGCCTTGCGCCCACTGCGGGTCAGCCGAATCGGCGGTGGCGCCTGTGCCCAAAGTGCCAGTGGTGTTGTTGCCCGAAGTATCATAAGCATACTGGCCAGCGTTTTCGTCCATTTTCCATCTGGCAACCGGGGGCGGGCCACTTTCATAATCCCGCCGCACCTGCTCCGCCGTGCGCGCTTTATTATAAATTTTAACATCATCAATTTGCCCCGCAGTATAAGCTCCGTTTGCTTTGCCAATAGTAATAGCATTGCTATCCAAACCAACAGTTGCAGTAACAACAATATGTTGCCAAACATTAGCGGTTAAAGTTGAGCCAATCACGCCATTAACATAAATTCTTGAGCCAGTTAAACCAGTGGCTGTAATCACGCCCGAAGCCGCGGCAATATAAGCCGAAGAAGTTAAATTGACTATGGAAGCCCTGTTGCTGGTTGGCTTAATCCAAAACTCTATTGTTTGAACGCCACTAATAGTATTGCCCACACTCACATAATCATCTACTCCGTCAAAATTGCCGGCCATGCCGAATTTGGCGGTGCTGGTGGTGTTGGCCTTGGTGGCTCCCCCGGCGGCCACGCCGTGGTTGGCGTTGCCCGAACTGTCCACCACCTCATTCGCTACGCCGGCCCAACTCGCCTCGTCCATTTTCCAATACCCCACCAAGCCCTCGCTGGCATTGGTTTGCTCGCCAACCGTAACACTGCGCGCCACCGCGCCCTTAGGCGTTGCCTTGCCCGTAAAGTCGGCTTTCACCTGCCCCGCCGAACGGGCATAGTTATACACCTTAAAATCATCAATATAACCCTGAAAATCGCCATAAGTTCCACTATCGTCTTTGCCAATTTTCAATGGATTATAAGTATTTTGAATATCAACATTGCTCATTGTTTGAGTTTTTTGCAAAACGCCGTCAATATAAATTTTTATATTGCTTCGGTCATAAACGCACGAAACATAGCTCCACTCATTTAACGCCAAAGCCGTAGTGGAAGTAGTGGCTGTTTGCCATACCGTGCCGTTGTTAATTTGGCACATTGGCTTGCCCGAGCTATCCGTTACCAATCGTATTTCGTTATTTTTCACCACCAACGCCTTGCTGGCAATGCTAACTGTTGGCCTCACCCACAAGCCCATTGAAAAACTGCCCGTGCTGGTGGCTCCTGAAACGCTATAAGTGTTTCCGCCGCCCGGGCAGCCACCCGCCTCATCGCACGAACCTGAAAAATGTATCCAGCCCGCGTCCTCGCCCCAGGCATAGCCCTGCAGGCATAGCCCTGAAATTGGCCGTTTGCATCAATATAAACGCCATAAGTTGTCGCGCCGTTGTTAGCGTAAGTTGACGAGGTGGCCGCAAACCTAATCCAGCCCACTCCTTCGCCCCAAGCGTAGCCCGACAAACAAACCGCTCCCACCGAACACGAAGCCCTTGAAGCCACCACCCCGTAAGTATTACCAAAACCCTGCGGGCAACCCCCTGCTGTATCGCACGAACCCGAAAAATGTATCCAGCCAGCGTCCTCGCCCCAAGCGTAGCCGGTTAAAAAAGATCCTTCCCCGTTTGGCACAGTAACTCCATAGGTTTGCAACGAAGCTGTTCCGTCAAGCCGTATCCAGCCGAATCCTTCGCTCCAGGCGTAGCCAAAACTATTACCGTTGTTAGCCGCCAAAACATAGCCAATTCCAACAATAGCCAAAACAAAAACCGCTAATACAACTGCTAATAACTTTTCAATTTTTCGCTCTTGACAATACATTTTGTTTTGGTATACTTTAATTAAGAAACGCTGGGACGTAAATTCGTCGGGGTCGCTATCGGGTGTCAAGCTCAAAAGGCAAGATGCTCATAAGCGAAAGACAGCGTTGCTTACAAAAGATCTGCTCGGGGGTATCCAGTCCCCGATGCCGCTCAGGGGTGGTTTAACTGCTCCGAAGCGGGAGAGAGCAGATTTTTTGTTTATTTTATAAACCATCATCTATTTCTTTCTGCGCAGAACCTTTTCTTATAACCGAATAAAAATGCCTCTCGTCACCCTGAATTGAGCGCACGACAACCTTTAACCGCACTCCTTCAACCTCTGCTTCAAATATCCAAAAATCCATGTCTTTTCGTTGAACATGTAATTGAAAATGTAAAGATGTTTCCAATAATTCTCTCGCTCGCTCCAAGACAAACAAACGACCTAAAAGTTCAAATTTCGTCCTCTTGCGCAATCGCGTTAAGTGTTCCCAACCGTAACGACTTATATGAATCATTTCCCCGTCAAATGCTGGGCATTTCGGAGGATTTTTCGCCCAAATTTTAAAATAAAAATCCTTTGCCGTTTTCTTGGCAAACTTAAAAGTTGTGTCTAAAATCGTATTTAAATTTTCTTTATCGCTTTTCATATACTAACTTATTATGACAAATCCACTACAAGAGAGAGAGAGAGAGAGAGAGACGGCGTTTTCTCTTTTCAAAACTTGCTCAAGTCGTATTACGAGTGCCGCCAAAATAAACGGCGAACAAAATCCGCGGCTATCTTTGAAATCCATTTTGAAACAGAACTGCTCGCCTTAGAAAAAGAACTTACAACTCATACCTACCAACCCGGCCCTCATGCTTGTTTTATCATCACCGACCCCAAGCCCCGCGAAGTTTGGGCCGCTGATTTCCGCGACCGCATTGTCCATCACCTGCTCGTTGCCTATCTTGAGCCAATTTTTGAAGCAAAATTTATTTTCCATTCTTACGCTTGCCGCAAAGAAAAGGGCGGGCATAAAGCCATCAAATATCTGCAAAAATCTATCCGCCAATTTCAACCCACAGGCCAGCCACCCTTCTATCTGCAAACCGACATTCAAAGTTTTTTTATCAGCATAGACAAACAAATTCTTTTCAATCAAATTAAGCAACAATGCCATCACCCCGAAATTTTGTGGCTCAGCCAAAAAATTATTTTTCAAAATCCAGTGGACAATTT
>JAPLWE010000037.1 GCA_026396705.1 Candidatus Gribaldobacteria bacterium | reverse complement strand
GGCTCATTGCTTTTTGGCAAATACAACAAATTAAGAGGCAAATATAATCCCGCTCCCAAAGTGCGAAAATACCCCAACCTGCAATGGTTTAAGGTGCCTCAAAATCCCCAAGAAATCAGCAGCAAAAAATTCCGCCCATTCGCCGGCCAACGCATCTCCGCCTGCGCCAAATGCATCAAATCCCTGGGCAAGAATAAATAATACTAGCTACTTTGGGCTAACCGGGCTGTAGTATAAAAGTATTATGTACCCTTGGGGTGGGTACGACCTCGGCGCGCTACCGGGCAGCCCGACATTACAACACAAAAGTCTACTCGCGTCAAGTAGGCTTTTATGTTAAATAAGATTGGCTATTGACATAGTCCCTGATTAACCTATAATTATATTGGAGCTGGCAATAATACCTTTTGAGGTGCTCGGGTGTTCCCTCCGCGGATGTGGAGACTTAAGCTCGGGAGCCCATCTCATCAGACGCCACTCTACAAAAAATCACCTTTTATTTGAAAGGCGATTTTTTGTTTTTAGCAAAATTTTCCCAATAATCTTTAAATAACTCTTCAGCAACTACAATACTATTTTTGAATAAAGAAAAATACCTATCTCCATTCTTTCCCTTATTATAATATCTAAACAAAGCCCCACAAATCCAGTCAGCAATCTGAATGTTTGTGTTGTTAGCCGAATTTACCGCCTCCAACTGGACTACTGCTTTTTTAGAAAGATTTGGAGACAATCCTATTTTTAACAATTCGTTAAATTTCGCCTGAGAAACTCCTTTCAGCTGCCTAAAGTCTCTATAAACACGAAATTCTAAATCACCTGTCGGCAGAAGAAACCGCAATGCTTGCTCTACTATTTCAGTGTATAGCAAGCCTGTTTCAACTCCCTTTTTATTATGATAATTTTCTGGTATGTTTTTAACCTTAAAAAATACATAGAAAATCCTAATATCGCTCTGGGCTAAATTTCCCAATGTTTTTAAACGCATTTCTTCAGCAAGTCGAGTATCTGAAAACTTTAGTTCTGTTCTATAGCGAAGTTTTTTATTGGTAAATTTTGTTTTTCGCCATTTGCGAAAAACTCTGGCAGTTCTTCTCGGATCATTAGTAATAAAACCGCCCACAACAAAAAACTCACTTTGCTTTCCGCACAAATCGCCCGATTCATCAATAAAAATATACATACAAACAAAATTAACTTACAACTTCATTATATCATAGCTTTACTCTTTTGGCTTTCCGATGTAGCATTAAAATAATTGAGGCAAGCAAAACCCAACGCTTGATACCCTCAAAAAATCTCCAAAGCCCTTAATGTGAGTGTTGATGAGTTAGTTAAATAATCTAAATAAAAATATGAATTGTGAGAATTGCGACAATAATAAATTATCAAGCGATGCGAAATTTTGTCCAGAATGTTTAAAGCGGTATATGCCAGAACCAATTAAAGTAGAGATGAAACTTGTTACAAAATCAAATTTCCCCGATAAATATGTTTGTCCAGAATGTGGTTATGAAAAACTTGCCTAAAATAAAAAATATGAAAATTTGGTTCCTAAAAATTATCAAAAATCCATTATTTTTGGCATTTGTATTATTATTATTATTTATGTACTTTGCGTACAGTATTTTCAAAGATAAAGAAACTGTCCTTGCTGCCATCAGCACTGGATTAGTTGTAATGTTTGGATATTTCGCAACCCATTATTTTACCATTATGCGCGATCAGAGAGAGAAAAAACTTCAATTATGTTTAGAATTCATTAAAAAACTACGTTTTTTTATTATAGAGGAACATATTAAGGGAGACCGACAACAAAATATGAGGGACGAACTACAAGATGCGTATTTTCCCTTTTCACTTTTAATATCGTCAGCGAGTTATGAAGCATTATCTAAAATGATGCAAGCACTTGATGTAATGCTAAAAAATAAAACAAAACTTAAGGAATTCAAAGATGCCCAGAGTGATTTTGTAAATAATTTACGAAACGAATTTTTTATTGATAGCAAAATAAAATTTGAAACCTATGATATTAGATTGGAGCAAGATAATCCTAAAAGCTAACTAAACTAATCTTACTAATAAAAATATGCACAAAACTTTTTTAAAAATCTTTACTTTGCTATTCGTTTTAAGTTTATTTGTAATTCCACATGGTTTTGTTTTTGCTCAAAGTCATGATCCCCAAATCACAAGCGCAACCCCCTCCGAAATAAGATACGGGGACGGTCAAGATTTAATAATTAATGGAAGTAATTTTAGCGATATTCCTGGTGAGGTTATTACCGAAGGCAGTTTAGACCTTAATGGTCATGGTCTAAGCGCTGTTGAATGGTCTGATTCACAGATAAAGGTTTCCCAAACAGACCTTAGGAGATTTTATGAAGGCGTTGACGCAATTACAGACATTGAGCTCAAAACTTATTATCCACTGGAAAATAGATGGGTTTATACAACCAAAGATGTATTTGTTAAACTTTTGACATGTGATGCTGATATTTGGACTTGTAGCGATTTTGGAGTATGTAGTCAAGATGGTACAAAAACACGAACCTGTACAAAAACTTTAACTTGTCCGATGATAAATGTTCCGACTCCATCACCATCAACTTCACAAAGCTGTACGCCACCTTGCACTGCTGATACTTGGTCATGTGGCGACTGGAGCTACTGTTCCTCTTATGGTTCGCAAACAAAAAGTTGTACTAAAATTTTTGATTGCCCGACCGCCACCACACCATCACCAGCTACTTCACAATCTTGCGTTTATGTAGCACCTATTCCATCTTGTATTTCGTTCTATTATTCAAGTTGGTCCGAATGCTCACAAGACGGAAAACAAACAAGAAGTATAACATCTAAGTATCCATCTAATTGCGAAGGTGGCGCATCGCCCAAAATAACTCAATCGTGTACTTATATTCCTTCTTGCACCGCCGATACCTGGACTTGCGGTGCGTGGGGAGGATGTTCGCTTTCGGGAATACAAAATCGCAGTTGCAATAAAACTTTTGATTGTCCGAATGTGCAAACAGCGCCGCCAATAACCGATCAATATTGCGAGGCGCCGAATAGACCAACACCGCAGGCACTACCAAGCGGCACTGACGAAATTTTAAATCAAGATATAATAATCAAATCAACTGTTAAGCTTTTATGTCCTGTTAACGCGCAAATGGCCAGCCAGGGTTCGGGCACAGTTATTGATTCAAGCGGTATTATTTTAACTAACAAACATGTTGTTGCTGGGACATTGGGTTGTCTTGTTGGATTTATAAACGATTTTAATGATGAGCCATATTTTGGCGAAAGGCAAATAGCTGATATTGTCAAAGTGTCGCCTAATCAAGATATTGCTATTCTAAAAATTAGAAATCCTCAAAATAAAAAATTAACAAGTGTTGATACAACAAAAGGAAATAGCAATCTTCGTTTGGGGACTAAAATTACTATTTATGGCTATCCCGCAAAATTTGGCACAAAGGTAACTTATACAAGCGGAGATTTTAGCGGCACAGATGGAAGTTATATAAAGACAACCGCCATATTGGAATACGGAAATTCCGGCGGCGGGTCATATCTTAAAGATGGGACATTTATAGGCATACCCTCTGCTGTGGTTAAGGGCGAGTTAAACGCGCTCGGGTATATATTGTCTATCAACACAATCAATTCTTGGTTGGGCAATTCAAGTATGGCCTATGGCGACACAAGCAATAATAACTATTCAAGAGTATCTGTTTTAGAAGATATAGACCTCAATAAACTCGGCTCTCTAAAATTATTTATTCCAGAAACAGACGCAAGCGGGAACCTCGCCACCCCTATGGCTCCTGCGACAAATCAAAAAACACAAAAAATTACAGAGCAACCACTAACCAGCCAGCCACAAAAAGAATCAACAATTATTGAACCTACTACTACAAATCAAAAAATAAATTCAGCACAGAATAATCCAGCGCCATCAGAAAAGGAACAAAAACCAAAAACTTCGTGGATCAAAAAATTGTTTCATTGGTTAGTAAAACTATTTTAATAAAATTATTATGAGTGAAGAAAAGCCCCTCCTATCAATCGGGGACGATGGCATAAAAATAAATCTTAAAAAAGGAGACTCTTTCAAAACTAATGCCAATAAAATTTTTATGCAAGATGTGAAGCAAAATGTTAAAGGTGGCACGCTTGATAATCACGCCACAGAAGACCTGACACAAATTGGTAATATGATGGAAGCGAGCGATGGTGGTAAAATTTTAAATGAAGTTGTGGGTGGCACACTCACTCAACGAGACAATCAGATGAAAGCTGGTAAAGATGGACTTATCATCAACAGAGTTTCTAAAAAAATTAAAACCGCTATATGGATTATTCTGATAAGCAGTTTAGTCGGAACCATAGGATTTTTAGCTGATATTACATCGCTATACGATCGTTTTTTTCACTAATTTCACATAAGTAACAAGCGGCTAACCGAGCTTCGTTCGGTAATTGCAACACAATTCAAAAAACCTGTCTTTTGGCAGGGCTTTTTATTTTTTACCCCACAAAGCTGGCGAAACAAAAACTACACTTTTTGAGCGATAGAGCAAAAAGTGTAGTTTTTTATTTTTAGCTTATTATTTATATATGTATACAAAGTATGGCGGTTTGTATACATCAAATCAATAGATGCATACAAACTTTTATCACTGTTTTTATTTTAACATAAAAAACTCCAACCAAAAAAACAAGCGCTAATATCTCACTTGGTGGTTTTTCATTATTAAAACATTACTCAAAACAGTCACTGATGACAAGGCCATGGCTGAGGCGGCGATGGCTGGGTTGAGCAGCCAGCCGGTAAAGGGATACAACACTCCAGCGGCAATGGGTATGCCCGCCAAGTTATAAAAAAATGCCCAAAACAAATTTTGTTTGATTTTCTTAAAACTATAAACGCTCAAGTTGATGGCTTTGACCACATCTCGCAAATCATTCTTCACTAAAACAATTTCGCCAGTTTCCATAGCCACATCGGTGCCACTACCCAAAGCAATACCCAAGTCCGCCTGCGCTAGCATTGGGGCGTCATTGATGCCATCCCCCACCGCGGCCACCACCTTGCCCTTATCCTGCAATTTTTTTATTTCCGCTGACTTGCCTTGTGGCAAAACTTCAGCCGACACATAGTCAATGCCCAGCTCACCCACAATAGCTTGGGCCACCCGCTGGTTGTCGCCAGTGATCATGACCACTTGCTTGCCCATTTTTTTTAATTTAGCAACTGCTTCTTTGGAATAATCTTTGAGCGTGTCAGCCACCGCGATAGCGCCAATAACTTCGCCATCAACAGCCACTATCATTACTGTTTTTCCTTGTTCCTCCAAACTCAAGCCCAAATCGCTTTTAATCCATTTTCTATTGCTAATAAAAACTTTTTCAGCGCTAACCACAGCCATCACTCCTTTGCCCGAAATAGCTTGAAAATCTTTCGCATCTAAAAGCTTTATATTCTGGCTTTTGGCTTTATCAAGAATTGCTTTGGCTATAGGATGCTCGGAGTTTTTTTCCACTGTGGCGGCTATTTGTAAAACATTTTTTTCGCAAAGCGAAATGATATCAGTGACAGTTGGCTCGCCCTTAGTTAAGGTGCCAGTTTTGTCAAACACCACCACATTCACTTTGCGGGCTGTTTCCAAAGCCCGGGCGCTTTTAATCAAAATGCCATTGGCCGCCCCCAAACCAGTGCCCACCATCACCGCGGTGGGTGTGGCCAGGCCCAGCACGCAAGGGCAAGCAATCACCAAAACCGCCACAAAGGTAGTTAAAGCAAAAGCTAATGACTGCCCCAACAAAAGCCACACTACCAAAGAAATCAAAGCAATCAGCAGGACCACTGGTGTAAAATAAAAAGAAACTTTATCAGCCAAAAGCTGAATTGGGGCTTTCGAGCCCATAGCCTCTTCTACAATTTTAATTATTTGTGAAAGCATCGTATCCTCGCCCAATTTTTCCGCTTGAAACTTGAAAGCGCCATTTTTATTAGTTGTGCCGCCAATCACCTTATCGCCTGGCTTTTTCTCTTGAGGCATTGACTCACCCGTGAGCATAGCTTCGTCAACAAACGACTGCCCTTCAACCACCACGCCATCAACCGGTATACTCTGGCCCGGCTTAATCAAAATAATATCGCCAGCTTTTAATTGAGCAATAGGTGTTTTGATTTCTTGGCCATCTCGCATAACCAAACAATCTTTAGGCTGCAGGCCCATCAATTTTTTAATAGCGCCGCTGGTTTTGCCTTTGGCAATGGCTTCTAAATATCTACCCAAAGAAATAAACACTAAAATAATTGCCGCCGATTCAAAATATAAATGGGGTGTTTTCGTTGCCGCCATCAGGCTGTAAAGATAAGCGCTAAAAGTGCCAATAAAAACCAGAGAATTCATGTCTGGCCGTAATCTAACCAATCCTTTAATCCCAGCAATCCAGATATTCAGTGTGGCCATAATAACAATCGTGGCTAAAACAAATTGAATAATAATTTCATAAACGCCCAACCCGCCCAACAAATCAATGCCAACCATTTTTAACATTGCTATCAAAAATAAAGGCAAAGCGAAAACTAAAGCTATAAAAAAACGAGCGCCTAATTTTTTAATTTCTCCGTTGGCTTGATTATTATTATCAGGTTTTTTGGTTTGATAACCAATTTTCTTAATAGCTGTTTTAATTTTTTCGGCGTTAGTTTTGGCTGGGTCAAATTCAATAAAAGCTTTCTCGGAAGCCAAATTAACCCCAGCCGAAATCACGCCCGTCTCCTTTTTAAGGCCGTTTTCTATATTCAACACACAGGAAGCGCAGTGCATGCCAGCAATTTTAAAAACTATTTTTTCTGTCATATTATTTTATCTACTAGCTATTGCCTCCATCACACCAACCACCATGCCCATCCAACAGCTAAACTTATATTTACCCGGCTTTTGAATTGTCAGCTCTTTCACTGAAACCTGGCCGGGCGTTAAATCAATTTGGCCGTCAAACAAGCTTTTAGAAATTATAGCATTGGTGCAACCACTGGTGCCTTTGTCAGTGATCTCCCAGCGAATCGGCACGCCCGCCCTAACCTTAAAATATTTTGGCTTATAGCCACCCACCGAAGCCTCCATTTTTATCACTTGCTGGCCATTTACTATGGCTGGCAAATCGCTTTCATCAATATTAACTTTGGCACTACTAACAACATTTTTCTGAGCAAGAGCAAAACTAACCCCTAACACATTTAACTGAGCATTTATATTAAACAAAGCAAAAAACAAAACCACCACCCCGGCTGTTTTCAAAAACCTTTCCGACAGCTTTTTGTTATTAACAAGCTTGGCGCTAGAAAGCCCGATAAATAATAACACTGGCAAAGTGCCCAAAGCAAAAAATAACATTATCAAACTGCCTTGCCAAAAGCTTCCAGAAATCAAAGCTAGCCCTTGCGCAGTAATAGTAAAGCCACACGGCAAAAAGAAAGTTAAAGCGCCCATCACAAAAGGCATATACTTGCCCTGAAAGTTTTTCTCGTTGGCTGCATAACGAGTCATTGATTTTGGCATTGCTAGCTGAAACTTCTGTAAGGCTTTAACTCCCAGCATTTGCAAAGCCAAAAAAAGCATTAAGCCTGAAACAGCCAAAACCAAAACAGTTGAAAAATTGGCTGACAATTGTAATTTACCCCCAATAGCGCCCAATATACCTCCTAATAAAGCATAAGAAGCCAAACGACCAGCATTAAACATTAAGTGAGGGGCAGATGAAACTCCCCTCCATTGCTTGGACATAGAAAGCACCAGCCCGCCCACCAAAGCCGCGCAAGTGGAAAGCCCAGCCAACAGCCCGAATAACAGAAAAGCAGGCAATGATGATGTTCGGCCAACATTAACCCATTTGGCAAACCCCAGCTTGCTTAAAAACAAAAACCCGAAAATTACCAGCACCCCGGTAACAACAGCCATAGCAACCTCATAGGCGCCGTTGGCATTTTTTACCTCTATAGTCTTATCAGAAAAAACATACCCCTCTTTCTGAAATAGTTTATTTAGGTGGCTCACAGACGGCTTTTCATTTTCGTATTCAATTAAAACCTCACCCTTTTGGTTTGACACCTCCACTGCCTTGATATTTTCTTCTTCCAGCAACTTCTTCTCAATTAAAATTTCACAACTGGCGCAATGAGTTCCTTTAACAAAATATTTTTGTTCTTTCATATTTATATGCATTATCTATGATATACTTACTTATTACATCTGTCACTGGCTTTTATTCCATAATTAGCTGAAATAAATCCCAGACAATTTTGTATTAATCATATGGCCAGCCAGACAACAACCGACGAGCAAATCACTCAACTAGTGCAGAAGGGAGACAATCAGGCCTTTGGTTTTTTAGTAGAAAAATACGAAGCCAGCATTAAAAGATATGCCCGTAAATTCACCCAAGACCCAGAAACCATCAACGACATCACCCAAACTGTTTTCTTAAAAGCCTTTAGCCACATCAATTCTTTCAACGCTAAGTTAAAGTTTTCCAGCTGGCTTTATCGCATTGCCCATAACGAGCTGGTTAATTTTCTAAAAAAGAAAAAAGAATTGCCTCTCTTTGATTTTGATACTTTTTGGCCACATAGCGCCCCAGGCAAAAAAGAATTAGAAAACGAAACCGAAAAAATAATGATGAGGGAAACTTTTGAAAAATGTCTAGCCAAAATACCGGCAAAATACAAAGAAGTCATCAACTTTTATTATCTGGAAGATTTATCCTACGAAGAAATTGCCAACATCTTGCGAATTCCTATTTCCACCATCGGCGTTAGATTAAAAAGGGGTAAAACAATTTTAAGAAAGCTGTGCCACACAACAAAAATATATGGAACAACCAATAAAAAATAACTTCATAGCCCAAAAGGTTATGGACAAAATAAAAACTGACAAAATAAAAATAAAACCGAAATTATATTTTATTTTCAGAACAGCCGTCTATTTCGGCTTAGTTGCGTTTTGTTTTTGCTTGGCCATATTTTTGGCCAGCTTTCTAGTTTTTGCCACTAAAATAAATCAATTCTCTTTTTTGCTTTTATTCTTACTTTGCTGGGCATTACTTTTAGTGATTGGGGGAACATTTTTAGCCAAAAAGTTTTCTTTCTTTTATAAAAAACCCTTAGCCATAAGCTTAATTATTTTTATAGGAGCCACCTTAATAAGTAGCGCCATCGTTTTAAGAACTACTTTGCACAACGAGCTTTTGGAGCGGTCGCAAAAAAATAACTGGCCAATTCTCTCGCCTCTTTATCGTAGCGGTTGCGGTTGTCAAGATCATTGTGGAATAAAATAGTTATCGCCTTGTAGTAATAGTTAGCACAGCGTTAAAACGCTAAAGGTCAGAAGATAATAAAAAAATTGAGGATGAATAAAACCACCAAAAATCCCCTATCAAGGGGGTTTTTGAGTTATCAGTAAAAAATGTTAAAATATTTCATATGGTTAATATTATTAAAAAATTGAAAGATAGCAACTTAGTCGGGCGAGGTGGCGCCAACTTTCCAACTTGGCAAAAATGGCAAGCCGTTAAAGACGCTCAATCTACTCCTAAATATATCGTCTGCAATGCTTCCGAGGGCGAACCACTAGTATTCAAAGATAAATATCTTTTAGAAAATTATCCTCAAGAGGTTATTAATGGGCTTAAAATTGCTCTAAAAACTATTCGTCATTCACAAGCCTATATTTATCTTAACAAGGATTACTTTCAATTATTTAAAAAACCCTTAGAAAATTTAATCGCTAAGCTACCCATTAAATTATTTGAAAAACCATTCAGCTATATTGCCGGCGAAGAAACCAGTTTACTCAACGCCATTGAAGGCAAGAAACCCGAGCCGCGAATCAAGCCTCCCTACCCCACGCAGGTTGGATTATTCGGCAAGCCCACTCTCATCAACAATGTTGAAACATTTTACTGGGTAAGCAAAATAGACCAAGGCAAATACGAAGGCAATCGCTTTTATTCAATTGAGGGCGAAACAAAAAATAAAGGTGTCTTTGAGCTACCTGAAACAAAAACCATTGAGCAAATTTTGCAAGAAACCAACAACTGGCCTGACTTTGATTTTTTCTGCCAGGTTGGCGGTGGCGCTTGCGGAACCATTATGCTGAGCAGTGAGCTCAATCAACCTATCAAAGGAACGGGCTCAATTATTATTTTTGATAAAAACAAAACCGATGTTTACCAGTTAATGCGTAGCTGGGCTGAATTTCTTCATCAAAACAACTGCGACCAGTGCGCGCCTTGCCGCGAAGGCCTTTACAGAATTTTTGAATTAATGAGCCAAGATAAAGAAAAAGTCCTGCCTGAAAAAACAAAACTTAATGACATCTTTACGGCCTTAGAAAAAACCTCGTTCTGCCCTTTAGGCCGTCTGGCCACCATGCCCTTCAAATCCGCCATCGCCAAGCTTATTTAATTGCGCACTTATTACTCCCAGTAAATCTTGACGTAATAATTTAAGGGCGTATAATACAATTAAGCTGCTGGATGCCTTAGTGACCACCGCTCGTCATTGACGGTCTGAGCTAAGGATTACTTGGGCATAGACCCAAGACGATCCCAGCAGAGCAAAGCCCGCGGGTTAATCCCGTGGTTTTTGTTTCTTTGAGACGAAAATACCCAACACAAACCATAAGTTTTTCTATCGAAATAATCGCTAAATTAAGCCTCAATTTTTGAGAAGAGAAAACTTCCTACAAAAAGCAAAACAGCTACTCCGATAAATAAAAAAATAGAATCGTTTAGTAGGCCGAAATGCGCCACTCCCGAAAGAGTGGCTCTTAAGGCGTCTATGCCATAAGACAAAGGATTGCATCGAGCGATAACTTCAATCACCTTGGGCAGGCCATCTAAAGGGAAAAGAGCGCCCGACAAAAAGAAAATCGGCATTATTAAAAAATTCATAATTAGTTGAAAGCCCTGCATATCTTTTAACACCGAAGCAATAGCTGTGCCCAAGGCGGTAAAAAGCAAAGCCATGAAAAACATAAAAATAAAAGCAAAGGGCAAGGCAATCAATGAATAAATATGAAACCCAACAAAAAGCGATAAAACAAAAACAATCACCCCTTGAAGCGTGGCCACGGTGGCTCCGCCTAAAGTTCTGCCCAACATAATCTCTAATCGAGAAACCGGCGCCACTAAGGTTTCTTTCAAGAAACCAAACTGCCTGTCCCAAATAATTTCAATGCCCGAAAAAATCGCCGTGAAAAGAATACTCATAGCAATAATACCCGGAGTTAAAAACTGGATATAATTACCTTGGCCGGCTTTTTGAAAAATCGGGCCAAAGCCAAAACCCAAAGCCAAAAGAAAAAGCAGCGGCTGGCCCAACGAGCCGACAATTCGCGCCTTAGAGCGAAAATATCTTTTAATTTGCCTTAACCAAAGAATGTAAATTACATTTATACTCATAATTAATTTTTATCGATGATGCATTTTTCTGCCCATGCGTAAATGGTCAATAGCCCCGGCCTCTTCCTCGCGGATGGTTGTGCCAGTGAGCGCCAAAAAGGCTTTTTCCAGCGTATCAGCGCTGGTTTTTTTCATTAATTCGGCTGGCGTGCCAGTAGCCACAATCTTCCCTCGATCAATAATCACAACTTTAGTGGCGATGCTTTCTGCTTCTCCCATATAGTGGGTGGTAAAAAAAATAGTAATTTGCTCAAGGCTGTTCAAATTCATAATATAGCTCCAAATGTGATTTCTGGTTTGCGGGTCAAGCCCTAAGGTTGGCTCATCTAAAAACAAAACCTGTGGATGATGCAATAAGCCTCGGGCAATTTCCAAACGCCTTCTCATGCCGCCAGAAAATGTTTTTACCAAATGATTTTTTCTATCCCAAAGTTCAACAATTTTAAGAAGTTCTTCAATTCTTTTTCTGCGCACATCCTTGGGCACTTTATAAAGAACGCCGTGAAATTCCATATTCTCATAAGCTGTTAATTCCTCGTCAACGCTTGGGTCTTGAAAAACAATACCAAAAGATTTTCTGGCCTCTGCCTGATCTTTTTGCGGATTGATGCCGTTCAAAATAATTTCACCCTCCGAAGGCGCCAGCAAAGTTGTCATCATTCTAATAGAAGTGGTTTTGCCCGCGCCATTGGGCCCTAAAAAAGCAAAAACCTCTCCTTTTTCAACCGTAAAAGAGATATTATCAACCGCCACAAAATCGCCGAATCTTTTAGTTAAATTTTTAACTTCAATAATGTTCATATTAAACAACTGAAATTTCTTCAAGCAATTCTTGATAATCAAAAGTGGTTAAATGCCAGCTCCCAGGCAATAATGGCTTGTCTAAATCGCTGATGATCAAATAAATAACAACAGCCATTACCGCTACGCTTAAATCAAAAACACGCTTAAATCAAAAACATAGGCCAAATAAATATCTTTAATGCCAATGAATAGAGCTAAAAACGACAAAAGAAAAACACCAGCAAACATCATATTTTTAATAGATTTTGGCGCATGATGAGAGCTATATCTTAAACGATTTTCCCGATTTTCTAAAAGTTTAGAGAAAGTAGAAAAAGTAGTTGACATAAATTGGTTATGATTTTGGGAAACTTCAAAAATACTTTCTCGCAAATCGCTAAGCGCCCTTTCAATTTTGTCGCTCTTTTGCCTTTGCTCGCTCTGTATTAGCCCGCCCAATGACATGGCCCGCAAATAATCGCCAATGGCTGATTTAAACTGCTCCTTGATTGCTTCTGGAAAATGCGTTGACCATAAAAAAAGCTCCCTCAACGCGCCCACCTCGCCCTTAACTGAATCCTGCAAGTCATTCCAGTTTTCCCATTCTTTTTGTATCACAAAACCAGCCAAAACAGCAAATAAAGTTCCCAAGGTAGCATAAAGCCAAGGCACTCCGCCCAAATCAGCCAGCACTATCCTTTTATCATAGTAATGGCCAGTAACGCGGATAAAATAAAAAATGCCAGAAAAAATCACTATAAACTGCGCTATTTTTTCAAAATATTTCATAAAAATCAACTTATTTTTCGTTTTGTCTGCCACGATTTCTAATATGCTCCAACTTGGTAGCCAAGCCCCATTTTCTTCTGGTGATGGCAAAAAGCTTATCAAACCGACCGCCACCCCTCACCTGACCTGTCTCGTTTTTGTCTTTGTAATAATTTTGAAAAGTTAGCTTTTTAAATATTTTTCCCATATATATTATGTTATAATTATAATAATTTTATTAATATGAAAATTATTGCAAACAAGGGATTCACTTTAATAGAGCTTTTGATAGTCATAGCTATTATTGGCATACTTGCCAGCTCTATAGTATTACAATATGGCAAAAGCGTAGAAAAATCCCGCTATGCCAGAGCTCAATCAGAACTTAGCAGTATAGCTAATGGGTTTATGCTATACGCAAATGACCACAATGGTGAATTTCCAGCCGATGTTTCTAGAGATATTCCTCCAGAATTAGAGAACTATATTTCTATTCAGAAATCATGGCCTAAAGCTGCTTGGCCAGGTAGTGTGCTTGATTGGGATAATTGGACCGACCCAGACACCGGAGAGCCCATTTGCCAAATTAGTATTAGATTTTGCCCATTAAATCATCCTGAATTATGCAAATTTCCCAACGAAACATGGGCAAGTAATTTTGATTATTACAGCGCCGCTTATTGGTGTATTCAAGGGGCTTGTCGATCACACGATTCTCAACCCATAGACCATCCTGGCTATTGCATTAATTGCCCCCACTAATTTATTCACTCAAAATCAGTGTTCGTCTGATAGCGTCAAACTGGTCAATCAATGCTTGGCGATTAAACTCCTCAACGACTCCTTCTGGATAGTTGGCAATGTTGGTTGAGTGAATAAAATAGCGGATTGCTAAGCAAGGGTTGGTGCCAGGCATTGCCCAAACTGTTTCCTGATAAAAATTACCTGCGCCCGCCCCACTGGAAGTAGCCACTGAATATTGAATATCATTGTCAGTAATTTCCGTTGAGGCGCTGCTGCCTAAATCTAAAAATAAACTGGCCTTGCAATCTGACGCATTTGCAATAGATTCCACTGAAACCCCAGTATCAAAACCAGAAAGATTGGTGCCAGTAGCCATTTCTGAAGGAATAGTAAATTTTATTCCGTTGATTTCTTTACCCGGCCCCATGGCCTGATATTGATAAGAAGAATTCACAGTGTAGCGGGCTGGATAACGAACAGAAAACCCAGCAATTCCATTTTCATAAGCTTGAGGCAAGCCACCTGGATCTGCTACTATAGCGATACAACCAGAATATGTTTGAACATTGTTTTCAGTAATAAAGGCACCATTGCCCTTACTCCAAAAAATAAGGTCTTCGCTGGTAGTAGCATAACGAATACCACTAGCTGAAATGGTTTGAGGTAAATTTAGCTGTCGGCCATCGCTTAAAATCAACTGCACACTACCAGTTGGTGTGGGCATCTCGCCGGGCTGGGCTTGAGGCGCTTTTGGCCCTTGATAATATTTAGCATTGATAATTTTCCCGCCATCGCACTGATAATCAACTTGACTGATAAGAACATCAGTCTTAACCGCCTCGTTATTCATGTCTGGCGATTTTTTTTGAAAAAGCAACCAAGCTAAAGCAATAACGCCAACTAACAAGATAGCAACTACGCCAACATAAGTTTTTTTCATATACTATGATTATAGCAGACTTTTACTGTTAATTGCTACAATATAATTGCAATAATCGCAATCCGGGCTGGCTGGAGGAATTTTCTTGCCATTCAAGCACTGATGAGCCTCAATAATAGTTTTTTCCACCCAAGAATCCTCCCCAGTGTAGGCGATTAAATTAACTCTAAATTCTAGTTTTTGGTCAAAAGCTGCCGCGTCTGCAATACCATTGCAATAAACAAAATAGCCAGTAGAAGAAACTTTATAGCCATTCTGCCTCAAAAGCCACTGGTAAACCTCCATCTGTCTTTTATAGCTAATGTGCCAACCCTGATTCAACTCGGTTATTTCTTCGGCTTTGGCAGTGGCTTTGTAATCAACCACCAGATACTCGCCCTGCGAATTTTGCCA
>JAPLWE010000016.1 GCA_026396705.1 Candidatus Gribaldobacteria bacterium | reverse complement strand
TCAAAGTAATTGTCATATAGTTTTTTGTTTGATGATTTCGCGCAGGAGTTTTTCAACTTGAGCGAGGCTTTCGGGGTCAATCACGGAGATGGGAAGGACTTCCTTGTTTAAGACGCTTAATTCTTTTAGTTTTTGAGCCAATTCTTCTTGGCTGACTAAGTCAATCTTGCTCAAAAAAATATACTCTGTTCTGTTTAATAATTCTTCATTGTAAGCGCCAAGCTCGTTTCTGATGACTTCATAATCTTTTAAAGGTTCGGGGGATTCAGCTGAAATGAAATGAAAGAGTGTTTTGGTTCTTTCAATATGCCGTAAAAACTTAATGCCCAAACCCTTGCCCTCGCTGGCCCCTTCAATCAACCCGGGAATATCAGCTAAAATTAATTCAAAATAAACTCCCAGGTTTGGCTCAAGCGTGGTAAAGGGATAGTTGGCCACTTTGCTTTTGGCCTCGGTTAAGCTATTCAACAAGCTGGTTTTGCCCACATTGGGCAAGCCAACAAAACCCACATCAGCGATTAGTTTTAACTCTAACCTTAACTTGCGCTCTTCCCCAGCCAAGCCTCTTTCAAACTGCTTGGGGCTGGTGTTGGTTGAAGAACGAAATGTAAAATTGCCATGGCCGCCTTTGCCTCCTTCAGCCACCAATAATCGCTGGCCAATAGCCACTATTTCATTTTTCTCCTTGGTTAATAGATTGTGCGCAACCGTGCCCACTGGCACCTTCAAAACCAAATCTTGACCGTTTGATCCATCCTTTGACTGGCTTCCTCCTTTCTCGCCGTCTTCGCCAAATAAATCTTTTTTATAACGAAACTGGCTCAAGGCGCCCAAATCAGCCACACCCTCAAAATAGACACTGCCACCATTGCCGCCTTTTCCACCGGTTGGACCAAGGGTTAATTTTGTTTTATTAAAAGCCACATTGCCATCTCCCCCAGCTCCCGCCCTTACTTTAATTTGGACATCATCAATAAGCATATTTTATATAGTTAAATTAGTAGCATTACTTCCCGCCACGAATCCAGCGCTCCAACAAATTTGCAGATTATAACCACCAGTTGGGCCGTCTAAGTCAATAATCTCGCCCGCCAAAAATAAATTTTTGATAATTTTTGAGCGCATGGTTCGTGAATCAATTTCTTTCAAATCAACACCTCCGCTAGTAATAATCGCCTGACCAAAGCCAGTTGATCCCTTAACAGTTAGCTCTACGCCCTTTAAGACATCAATAAGTTTTTTTCGTTCTTCTTTATTAATAGAGTTTAATTTTTTATCTGGGCTTATTTTAGTAAACCTAACAATCAAATCGCCCAATTTTTGAGGAACCAAATCTGGTAAATAATTCTTAAAATTCCTCTTGCTTTGAAAATCTCTTTGCAATCTTTTATCTAAGGTTAAAATATCTAAGGCTGGCTTCAAATCAATTCTTAAAATAACCTCTCCTTTGCTCATAATTTCGCCTATCTTTTTGCTTAAATCAAGAATAATCGGCCCGCTTACGCCAAAATGAGTAAACAACATTTCTCCAAACTTCTCATCAATCTTTTTATTATTTTGTAATACATCAACTCTAACATTTTTTAAGCCCAACCCCGACAAACCAGCTACCCAGCTTTCTTTAATTTCCAATGGCACTAAAGCGGGCAATGGCTTAATTATTTTATGCCCCATTTTTTCCGCCCAGAAATATCCCTGACCAGTTGAGCCAGTGCCAGGATAGGCCTTGCCCCCAGTGGCCAAAATAAAAGCCTTGGCAAATATCTCTTTTTCTTTTAATTTCACGCTAACAATTTTCCCATCTTTAATATTAAGCCCAACAACCTCTTGCCCCAACAACAATCTAACTTTGTTTTTAATCAAGCATTTCAACAAAACGCTTAAAACATCTTGCGATTTATCTGAAACAGGGAAAACTCGCCCACCCCTTTCTGTTTTTATAGGCAAGCCATTTTTTTCAAAAAAGTCGCAAACTTCTTTTGGGCCAAAAATAGAAAGCGCCGATAAAAGAAATTGCCCCTTCTTGCCTAACTTTTCAACAAACTTTTTATTATTAAACTCGGCTTGAGTAATATTGCACCTGCCCCCGCCAGTAATTAAAAGCTTTTTGCCAAGAGTTAAATTTTTTTCAATTAAAATAACCTTAGCCCCCTTTTCGCCAGCTTTAATGGCCGCCATCATGCCAGCGGGCCCGCCCCCAATAATCGCCACATCAAATTCTTTTTCAATTTTATCCATTGTTTTTAATCTTAGCATTTCTAACAAAAAACTCCCAGATTGGGAGTTTTTTGTTAAATGGTTGATGTTCCCATTTTTAGACACGAGATACATTGATCGCATTAGGTCCTTTGGGAGAGTCAGCTTTTTCAAAAGTGACTTTGTCGCCAACTTTCAACTCCGCGTAGGTTACGCCCTTGAGCTCGTTGCTGTGGAAAAACAATCCTTTTGCTTCGCCTTCAACTTTAATAAATCCAAATCCTTTTTCTGTAAGGGTTTCAATTACTCCTTCCATATTATTGTGATAATTTATTTTTTAAGGTTTTATTAGCTGTTTGAATAAACTCGACGAAATTATCAAACAACTACCTTGTTATAATGATAGCATATAAAAAACAGTTAGTCAAAAGTAAAATTACTATCGACCCTCTAAAGTCGTAGAAGTAAGCCATAAAATGAACGGCCTTCTGAATTTATCTATAGACCAATTATCATCTTGAAAAAGCAAAGCCTTCTCTTCCTTGAAGCGGGAAAGCAAAGGCATAGTAGCCCGCAAGCTTTCAGGCGAAAGCCGATTGTGCTCCTCTAAAAACTCCTCCTTTCTTAAAAATATATCGATAATTTTTAGATCTTTTTTAAATCTAGGAATCATATTTTTTAAAAAAATAACTCATCTTGATGATGCTGAGCCTTTTCCAATTATTTGTAGATCAAAACTCTCTAACTTATTTCAATTATACACCCTTTTTTCTATAAAGCAAGCTAACTAAAGTCTGCCCAAATCCAGGGTGGTGTCTACTCTTATTTTCTCTACGAAATCTTTACTATGACTAACCAAGATCATGGCGCCCTCAAATTCGTTGATGGCTTTAGCAATTACTGGAATATGACGAAAATTGATATGATTGGTGGGCTCATCTAAAATAAGTAACCCGGGTTTTTCCAAGGCAATAGTCGCAAATGCCACTAAGCCCTTTTGGCCTTCCGATAAGGAGCCAATTTTAGCTTTTAGTATTTCATTATCTAAAAGAAACCCGGCCGCGTGCGCTCGCATACTTTGCTCGGTGCCATCACTGCCCATAGCTTTAGAGAGTGTTTCGTAAACAGTGGCGTTAAAATCCAGTGTAGAAAAATCCTGACGGTAATAGCCAATTTTAACACCCTCTTTAACGCATTCGCCCGGAGCATTGCCTAAAGCTAACTTTTCTAAAAGCGTAGTTTTGCCGATGCCATTAGGCCCGACTAACAGCAATCTCTCTCTCTTGTTTAAGGTTACATCTACCTTTTTGTTGACAAATTTATGATTAACAGCCACGGCCACCGAGTTTAATTGCAAAATTACCCCGCCAATATCTTGTTGCGAAGGAATGGTAAATTTTTTGATTGTTTTATCTTCTTTTCTTAGGTCCACAATTTCCCCCTCCAGCCTAGCTATCTCTTTTCTCATATTTGAAGCGACATCTCGCAAGTGCCCACCCTTTTGAGCGAAAAAGTTGGCTTGCTCTTTGCGGTGAGTGATATCTCTTTCCAGCCGAACATTGGTCATTCGTTCTCTTTCCAAACGCGCCTTAATTTCTTTAGCCACTGAAAAATAATCGCCGGTATACTGCTCAACTTTTTTGGAAAATATATCTAAGTATAAAACGCCTTGGGTGAAAGTGTTCAAAAAATCAGCGTCATGAGAGATAACAATGCAAGTTTTGGGATAATCAATAATAAATTTCGTTAAATGAGCAATGCCAGCTTTATCTAAATTATTGGTGGGCTCGTCTAGCAAAAGCAAATCCGGATCTTGGATTAAAGCTGATGACAAAAGAAGCCTAGCTTGCTGGCCGCCCGAAAGATTTTTAATTACTCTATCGTGCGGGGAAGTAAGATTGGCAACAGCTAAAACATCATCAATTCTTTTATCAATATTATAG
>JAPLWE010000005.1 GCA_026396705.1 Candidatus Gribaldobacteria bacterium | reverse complement strand
CAACGCCGAAGCAAGAACGCCTGGCTTGTCTGTTTCACAGGGCGACATTATGCCCTTAGAAAACAGTAGCCCATTTAGACAACAAACCATTGTGCCGAGAATTTTGAACAATTCATCCCAGCAACGAATAGTTAGAGAATTCGATTGAGTTGCCTCCATCTGCTCTATAACCCAGCCAAGAATCAATGTGAGTTTTTCCGGTAGCATTGGCATTTGTTTTTCGGTAGCAGAAAAATCGAATGCCTCTAATAGTTCATATCTAAGCGGCGCAAACCATTCCGGAAAATCTGCCTTACTGAGGCTTTTTTGGACAAATTCAATAAGAGTTGATAAGTCCTTTGTTTCAACTCTTAGATTAAACTTTTCGCGCATATCAAAAGGGTTGCCCTCAATAGCGTAAAAAGTTGGCTGATCCGCCCCGACCTGTAGCATTTTGACATTTCTAACGCTGTGAATACCACTACAAGCGCGAACGAAAAGATCCCAAGCGACTTGGACATCTACACTGTCAGTGTCACCAAACGGGAAATAGCCAGGCTGTTTTTCCATACGGCTTGCCATGAGCATGCGCATGGGTAGAATGCCACACTCATTGTCCAGTATTCTTGTGCCGTCAGCGTTGATCGGCGCGTCGGGCCAGATATAGGTATAGATAGGAATTCCGAGAGCTTTGTATATCTCTCCTGCAATAGTCGCCGCTGATTCTTCGTCGCCGTAGTTGCAAGGGGTAATAACAAGCCCGTCAATCCGTTCATTCAGTAGAAGAGTGATTGCGGCTCGAGTCTGCGCCAATTCACCAGCATAGATAATGCCATCAGGCACACCAGCCGGCTCAACAGTAACAATCTCCACTCGTGGATCTTTTTTAACAGCTTCCACGGCTTCTCTGAACCTAACCTTACCATATTCCTCCTGAAAAACTTTGCGCATCGTGCCAACCACGCCAATTTTAACTTTATTCGGACGCACTCTTCCAACACCAGAAAGCATTTCGTTCAAAATACTTGAACTCATCTCGCACCTCCATATGAAAAGTAAGTAACTATGTAATTGTAAAAAGCTCCTTTTGAAAAAAGGAGCCGCACTGTTGCAACTTAGATACTAAACCGTTATAAATTTTTGTCAACCTTTCGCGCTATTAAAGGAGTTTTTTCTTGAGCCAGTTATAGGAATAGTTTAGGGTTTCTCTTTTGGCTTGATAACTTTCCATGCCATGGTCAGCGCCCTCTATTATTTCCAGCTTTTTATCAGCTTTGACAGCTTTTAATAATTCGCGGCTGTATCTTACCAATATATTATCAAAACAGGCGAGGCGATTTTTCCAACGGTTTCTTGCCAATCAAAAGCCAAGGCGTCGGTTAGATAACCCACCCCAACCCGGCCTCTCGGGGTGTCGGTGTATTTTTCTTTTTGGCAAAGAGCGATTTGTTTTTTACTATACCAGTTTTGCAGCAACTCTTTTTGTTGCAAGGCCGGCGCCAGTAAAATCAAAGTGTTGGCTTTTTGGTATTGCGCCTGAAATAATACTGCCACCACCGCTCCCAAGCTATGGCCGATTATGGCGATTTTACTGCTGTTAATTCTTTTTTGCTTGCTCAAAAAGCTAAAAGCGCAAGAAAGGTCGCTGGCTTCTTTTTGCAGGGTTAATTTTTCAAAATCGCCTTCGGACTCGCCGTGACCGGAAAAATCAAACCGCAAGCTGGCCAAGCCCTTATCAGCTAAAAAACGCGACAGTTCCACAAACTTTCTGTCGGATTTTGTTTTGGCAAAGCCATGGCAAATAATCACAGCGGGCACATTGGTAGTGTATTTAGGCAAGGTTAAAACCCCAGCCAATCTTTCCTTTTTGCCGTTCAAAAAATCAATATAGTTTTCCGAGTAATTAGCCATATAGCCTATTCTAGCAATAAAAGCAATTTTATGGTAGTAAAACAGCGCTACTCGTCGTTGAGGCGACGAGTAGTTAGAACATTAACCATTAAACTGGTTGATGTCCTTTAATACCTGGTAGATAGTCCGGTTATAATGAACAGGGGCTAGCGACTTACCATTAGCCTTCATCCTTTCTATCTCCGCATTCTGCCATTCCTGCCAAGCTGCGGTATTAGGGAATAAAAAGCCAAACCGGCCAATCCATTTCATAAATCCCTGCTCCTCAAGTAAGTTAATTAACTTGGAACTGAACCACCAGGCCGGAGCAATATATTTTTCTCCATTAAGCTCAAAAGCATCTTCGGTAAATAAAACTTTGACCCATTTTACGCTAGCCTCTTTGGGCTTATACGGTCGGTGCTGCTCTTTATACCACTCCGAAGCAAGAATATAATTTTTAATCTTAACATCGTAGCGTTGTGGGTTGTCACAATATCTTATCTCCATTTGCTCATCATTGTAGATATAGCAAACTTCAGCTTCTTCGCCTCGCTTTTTGCCACTTGTCTTCACTACCCTGTCTGACAATTCAAATTTTTGTTCCATTTCTAGATACCTCCAATAAAGATTTTAGTTTTTAGTTTTGTGCTATTTTCATCTTACAACTTTACGATACAAAACAAAAGCTGGCCTTGCGGCCAGCTTGTAATTTTATAATTTAGAAAATAAATTAAGCGCGGGAAACGCGGGTTAAACCGGAACAGGGGATTATCTCAATACCTTGTTTTTCCAAAGCGTCTAAAAATTGATTGACACCCAAAGAATCAGACGAGATATGGCCGGCAATCACCACATTGATGTTGGCGGCCTCGGCTTCCTTGCGATGTTCTTCGCTTTGATGCATACCAATAACCGTGCCAATACCTGCTTGGGCCATTTTTTCGTAAAGTTTGGGCGAGCCCTCGGTACCACCAGTAATTTCCGTTAAGGTAATTTTACCAACTCGATTTTCTGGGCCACCAGCAAAAATTTTGGGCCCGGCGCCAATTTTTTGCGCTTGTTTGTATTCAGGAATTTCCTTAAGCCGCTCAACTAAATCGCCAACTGTTTCGATAGTTTTGTCGGCGATAATTGGCTGTAAAAAATTAGCCGCCAGATTGTCGCAGGGCGTGTGCAAGCACATAAAATTAAAACCCAGTAAGCGAACGGTGTCTACGGCTCGTTCGTGGTTGCTGGCATTAATGCCTCTCGCCACCTCGGAGATCCGTTCTTTCATTAAACCTTCAGCTATATTAATGGGCACGCCGTATTTATTCAAAATATCGCACTGCAAACTCATCACATCATGCAAAGCTGCCAAACCTTTGCCTCTGGGGTGATGGGCAATAATCAAATCAATGCCACCCAATTCTTTAGCCAATAATATTTCCGCAGTCTCAATATCAATGCCCACCAAAACTTTTTTAATTTCGCGGTCGTTGGCAATATGCAAAATTCTGGAATCCAAATATGGGTTAATTAATTCTTCTTGATCAAAATCTTGTTTGGTTTTTTCGTCTAATTTTTCGTAGCGTTTTTTCTTGCGAGCCAAAAAACTGTCAATTTCTTGCTCGGTTCTAAAATCGGCAGATCTCCCCATTTTAATGGCTAACTCAAAAATTTCCTGAACTTTCATGAAAATTACTTTTTGGCTTTCTTAATTAACTTTTTAGAAATAAACTTTTTGGCCTTTTTGCCTGGTTTAGCTGATTTAGCTGCCTTGACTAATTTAGCTTTAGCGGGCTTGGCTTTAACTACTTTTTCCACGGTCTTGGCCTTGTTTTCTGCCTTAACTGCTTCAGTTTGTTTCAAAAACCGGCCCTTTATCTTGGCGATTTCTTCAATTTGTTTTTCCAAATCAAAAAACTCTCCCCGAATCCGAGATTTTTCGCGAGCCACAAATTTTCGTTGCCCTTTATTTAATTCTTTTTTATTCATATTATTCAAGATTATGTTTTAATTTAGCAAATAATCACTAAAAACGCAATCTCTAAAATGACTCAAGCCACAAAGCGAGGCGCTTTATGGCTTGTTTTGGGACATTTTTATTTAATCTTTAAAGAAAAAGGGCCCCAATAGAAAAACGAAAATTTGAAAAAAATTAAAAACGGTGCTGAATGCACTGAATGATAATAATCCCGCTGGCGGCAAAAATCAAGAGATGGTGCTTAGATAGCAGGCTTCACAATACACTTTTACTGGCTCGCCAGCTGGGTAGACCGATTGCATTTTTTGGCCGCACTTAGCGCAATCGCGGTTATAAAATTTAAGCGTGACAGGGCCTAATTTTTTGCGACCATCAGTTAAACGAACGCTTGGATGCTCTAAGGGTAAAGGCAGATTGTGTCGGCGATGAAAATCCAGCTCAGCTTTAATGTAGCGAAACTTTTTATTGTTTTTCTGGTCAAAAATAACTTTATCGTCTTGAGCTGTCTCTATCGGTGTCTCTGGAATATCTTCTACCACATAGCCATATTGTTTGGCTTTTTCAATGTCGTCAAAGCCCTGATAAGAAGTAGCCACTGAAATGTTGTAAGGAACCAAGGCTAATTCTGGTGAAAAAAATTCGCCATACTGGTTATCGCTGAGCATAGCTGTTTTTATCCGGTCCAACTTTTGCCAGTATTCACTTTCGCTATGTTGCTTATTCAAAATACAAAACGATTTATTTTTTAAGCCAATACAACCAAAACAATTATGACAATTAACGCAGTTATCGCAGTATTCGCAGTCGCGAGAGAATTTAACAGCAAAAGAAAATTTTAAGTTGTAATTGCCAATGCCCCCATGAGAATCATAAACAAAAGCGCTGTCTAGCCCACCAAAAACATCATAAGAATCTTTCACCTGAAAATTACCCATTGAGTAAGCCAAATTTTCCGAGGCCACACTGTAAAAACACATATAGCAATTCTTGGCCCCCTGTATGTAGTCGCCTAAGCAATTAACAACGCGGTCGTTATGATTTTCTTTATAAATAGCTTGGCTTTTTAGTTTGGCAAATTTTTCTAGAAAAAAGTTAAAGGTGTTTCTATCGCCCAAGTTAATTTTGGCCATTTTTGCCTCGTATTCTTCTTTAGTAAATGGTTGATTGAAAAAATAATATTTCTTATGCCGCAAATTAGCGCACATAAAACAATGGTCACAATCGCGACAATCAAATAAAAAAGACGATTCTAAACAATAGCGGCAATACTCCACAAAAAAGCATTTGGCAAGACGCGAACCCTCAAAACAATTATAGCATTGTTCGGAATGATAGGTTGACAAACAATCAAAGCAGTTTCTGGAATCATCAATGGCAATGCCATAGGCGCTATTTTCGGCCGCCTTGGTGTCAAAAATCAAATAACAATCTTTTAAGCGAAAGGCGCCGTTGGTGAAATCGCTGTTGATATTGGTGGCATTAACCCGCAAATTGGGCCGGGGCGTTGCCAGTTGCAACTCCTTAAAGTGCGTAAAAAATGTTTTGCTGGGCTGATACTCAACGGCATAATCAAACGGCTCCCAACCTTCGCCAAACCAAAT
>JAPLWE010000054.1 GCA_026396705.1 Candidatus Gribaldobacteria bacterium | reverse complement strand
TTTCTAAAACTACGAAAATAGGGCTAGTAGTGCAAACTGGAATGGGCAAAATTTCCCAAAAGTTTTTAATCGCTTTTTCTAATACAATAATATCTTCCGTTAATTCACCTTCTCTTCTTTTTATGTGATTAACCATAATATTTATTCAACTATGTCCACCTAACAATATATTCTTCGTAAGGAACATTGTCCTTAAACGAACACTTGGTTTCCTTAACACTAATAACCGAATTTTTGGGACGAGAAAATTGAAGGGTAGTTTCAGCGAATCCCTCAACATATTTGCACAATGATGGATGAAAAGAGCTATCCTTAAAATGCAAAACCATCTCTTTCTTATCTTCGTCCAAGTTCATCACTTCTACCTCGCCTACTGTATAATTTTTACGCCAAAAACCCGGAATCTGCTTAGATAGCTGTTTCATATTAGAGAAAAGCTTAAACATTAACTTCACCACAACCGAGGCCTTGGGAGCGTTGGCGCCCATTTCCCTAATGTCCTGTTCGGTCCAGCCAAAAACTTCCTGGGCCGCCAAAATAGACAAAGCTCCCCAGGCAATTGGATACCAAGCCATCGGGCTAATTCCAGAGAAATAAAAATCCGCTCCCCATTCTGCCATTTGCTTTTCAACTTCAAGCAACCCGGTTTGGCCTTTTTTCTTAAGAATAAAATCACCGATGCTTTGAAAAGCCACCCCTCTAATTTCACCCTTTTTTTGAAGTATTTCGTTGACTTCTTCTTTATTAATAATGGACATACTCCATAAAAACTAAAGCTTTTAATCTTTTTTATCTCTTTCTCTAAGTTTTTTCTTCAACTCTATCATTTTTAATTCCCGGCCAACCGTCAAGCGATGAAACCTTTCCAATTCAGCTAGCCGCTTTTGCAACTCCTTGGTTCTTTCTCCCACTTTTTCTTCTAATTTTTCCGCTAATTCTTGCAATTCTTTAGTGCGAGCGTTTACCTTAATCTCCAAAACTGCCCTTGATTCTTCTAAGGTAACTCTAGATTTCTTCAAATCACCGGCCATTTGATTAAACGACTCCGCCAACTCTTCAATCTCGTCTCCAGTTTTTATCTGAATCTTAGATTCAAGCTTTCCAATAGCAAACTTTTTTGTAGCTGTGATTAATTTTTTTATCGGAACAACAATCCTGCTGCCAAGTAGATAGCTAATAATCAAAAGAAGAATTAACCCAGCCAAAAATATTACAACAACCTGTTTTTGGAATGTATTGACCAAAGCAAGCGCTTCCTTTTCCGGTTCAGCTACTATTAACCTCCACCCTAACTGTTCTATCAACTTTGGTTCCGAAAATGAAACGAACCCACCAATCATCTTTTGATTATTTTCATCAATATAATTTATTATCCCGCTATTTCCTGAAAAAATTTCCTCATTAAAATAAGAGTAAGATGTTGCTGTTAATATTTTTTCTTTTTTAGGATAAGCCACAAAGCGCGCCTCTTTATTTACCATAAAAACAAACCCCTTTTCGCCAATTTTGACTTTATCAGTAGTCTCCCAGATTTTTTCCATATTTACCTGGCCAGCTATCACCGCCATAATTTTTCCCTCCTCGTCTTTTACTGGAGCGGCGCAAGACAAAATTACCTTATATGGACCTAAAATAATATAGGCGGGAGAAATTGAGCTTTTACCTTGCTTGGCGTCTTGATACCACTGTTTATTTTTCCACTCGCCACGATATTTATAAGTGCTGGAAATAATAACATTACCATCTAAATCAATTAAAGTAATATCCTCAAAAATTCCATAGAAATCCTGCACTCTTTTTATCTCGGATAATTTTTCTTCATTACTCGCTTCTCTTGATCTAATCAACGGATTAGCAGACAATAACTCAACATCAGCAGAAATACTCCGAACTGTTTTTTCCACACTACTGACAACCTCATTGGCCAAAGAAGTCAAATTGTTATTTGTTGTTTCTCTTAACGATTTTTGAATTTGAGTGATAGTTAGAAAAAATGCGACCGCCAAAGGCAAAAGACCAAAAAACAGAAAAAGAAAAATAATTTTCTTTCTTAAAACAATTTTAAGCATAACAAACTTTATTGAAGTTCGGCCCAAATTTTATTATATATTCCTACTGCTTCTCCTCCGCCAAAATACCCTGAAAATTCAAGGTTCTTTCTGGCTTCTTCTGACGGATAAAGAGCAGGGTCTTGGAGTATCTCGGGGTTGATGAATTTTTTGGCGGCCTCGTTGGTATCGGCGTACCAAAGATAATTAGCTATTTTAGCTGAAACCTCAGGACGGAGTATATAATTGATAAAAACCTCGGCGGTATACTTATGTTGAGCGCCGATTGGTATCAATAAATTGTCTACCCAAATAAAACCGCCTTCTTTGGGTATAATGTATTCTACATTTTCATTTTCGGCCGCCGCCGCGGTTCCGCTTCCGCTATAAGTATGGCTTGCCCAGAGTTCTTCAGAAATTAACTCATCCTTAATCGTCAAGTCATCTTGATAACCCTTCAAAAGAGGTTTTTGTTTGATGAGCAGGTCTTTGGCCTTGGCTAATTCAGTTGGGTCAACCGAGTTAGCCGAGTATCCTAAATACTTCAAGGTGGCTCCCAAAACATCTTGCATATTGTTTAACATGCTAATTTTTCCTTTGTAGGCGGGGTTCCAAAGAATTGACCAACTGGGCTCGGTTTCTTTGATGTATTTATGATTAATAGCAATACCGCTGGTTCCCCACATATAAGGAACAGAATATTTATTTCCGGGGTCATAAAAGGGATTCTGAAACTCATTGCCTATATTCTTAAAATTTGGGATATTTTCCATATCTACTTGCGCCAATAACTTCATATTAATCATTTCTTTTACCAAAATATCGCTGGCCACAATTATGTCGTATTTTGTCGGGTCAGACTGAACCGCGGACAACATAGTGTCTTCACTATCATAGGTTTGAAGATTTACCTTTACTTCAAATTCTTTTTCAAAATCTTCAATGGTGCTTGTTCCGAAATAATCTTCCCAATTATAAACATTCAATACCGGGGAAAGCTCTTGAGGGGGCGATTTGAGCGGTTCAGATTTTTTTGTAAGTTGAAAATATCCAACAACGCCAGATAAAGCTAAAAGCAAAACAATAACTATTATTAAAATTTTTTTCATAAATTTTATTTTAGGATTGAGTTATTTGTTTTTTGCGAAGTTCTTTTTTTAATTCTATCATTTTTAATTCCCGGCCAACTGTCAAGCGATGGAATCTTTCCAGTTCGTCCAGCCGCTTTTGCAGTTCCTTGGTTCTTTCTTCCACTTTTCCCTCTAAATTTTTATTTAATTCATTCAATTCCTTGGTGCGAGCGGTCACTTTTATTTCTAAAATATCTTTTGACTCTTCTAGGGCGGTTCTTGATCTCTTCAAGTCGCTGGACATTCGGTTAAATGAGTCTGCCAAATCTTCAACTTCGTCGCCAGTTTTTATCTTAATGATGTGTCCCAAATTACCCTGGCCAATAATTTCCAAATCATTAGCGAGCGTTTTTAAGGACTTGGTTATCCTCTTTGAGAAATAATAAGAAACAAAACCAATCAAAATGGTTATCAGAGCCAAAAGGCCCGTGCTTAAAAGAACAATTTCTTTCTGTGTCGTTTTTAATTGCTTAAGAGAAACGCCTAAAAAAATAGTCCAGGGTTTTTCTTTTAATTCAATCTTTATTGGATTAGCTATTAGTTTTATCTCTTCGTTTCGAAAATGGCTGCTTCTGACTTTTAATTCCTCTGCGCCCAAGAATGGATCTTGAACAATTTTTTCCATGGTTGACGATTCATTAGCCCAAAAAACTTTGCCATCTGGCTTGACTACCCAAAGAAACAAAACATCTTTGGCTTCGCTAACCATTTTCAATGTTTTATAGGGCCATATTCCTCTTAAATAACCGCTTTCAATGTCATGAGCCATTACTTGAATTAAAAGATTATTTCGCTGCAAGACATTTTCTTCTTCTCCTTTCAGATAGTAATTAAGCACTACAAAAAGCATTAAGCAGACAGCAAAAAAACTGCAGAAAATTCCTAATAGCCAAATTTTCCAGAAAAAACCTTTAAACATTCTAGTCGCTTAATTTATCGCTCGCTGATTATCAATATGCCATTACCCAAGCTGGTATAGATGTTTCCCATTGATGGGTCAAAGGTCTGAATGCCGCAAGCGCAAATGCCCACAAAAGTATCACCCACTGCTTCTTTCAACAACTGGGCTTCTTTTGGTCTTTCGCTTTCCGGGATAGCGAAGTTAGTGGCGCAACAGAAACTGTCCAAAGCAAAAATGATTTTGTCTTTTTCTATCTTAAAGCTATCCATGGCTTTTTCCGAGGTGGTTTGCAATCTGTTCAAAAGTATTTCCCAATCGCCTCTTAATATCTTTAATTCATCGCCTTTTCGCACTGTAATGTCCAGCTGCAGTGAACGGTCGGGCAATATAGCCACTATCATGGCTGGAACATAAAATGGCTCCTTGCCCTCTATCCTGGTAATTTTTGCCAGAGGATTTAAGGCGCCCGTAACGCGTATTTTTGTTAATTGGGCGGGGGCGGTTGTCGGACTTGCCACTTCTTTTGCTAAAAGCCCCCCTATTAGTTCATTATAAACTTCAGCCGCCGGACGGCCGTCAATTTCAATAAGCTTTTTTCCATCTACTTTTGTCGCTATACCGCCTCCTTCAGTTACTTCAAAGCCATGCTCTTTATAAAAACCAATTTTCAAATCAGTATAAACTACCGCTAAAGCCACACCCTCGCGATATGTTTTATCGTTGGAGAATATTCGCCAATCGCCCTTGATGCCTTTATCCGCGGAATACGCTCCGAAAACAGGAACATCGTTGCCCAGCACATCAGCAATGCCTTTTAATGTTTCCTCGTGTTCCATGCCGAAAGAAGAGATATTGATTACTAAATCTGGTTTCTCGGTTTCTTTTTTGCCAGCGTCTTTCATGGCTAACAAAAGCGCCTGTTTGGCGGTTTCTCTTGAAGAAATTCCTTCAACAGACGCACTACCCACGCCCCAAACTATTTTTGGGGTGGCCACGCCTAAAACAGATAATGACTGGGCAACGGCCGGATACCAAAAATATCCCCCGGGCGTGGTTACTCCATAACCGCTGTTGCCGCCTAAAATTTTAGTTCCCGGCAAGAGTCGTCCCATTTCAGCTAAAACCTTTTCCTCGTTATACCCGGAAGCGCAAAAAACCAAGGCGAAATCAGGATTTTTATTTAATTTTCCCAGCATCATGGCCACTGCCTCGTCAACCGCCTGCTCTTCGTTCGCTAAAATAGACCAACCCGAGCTGGCGGTTGTTTCCGTTGATTGTCCAACAGGAGAAACAGCTGTGGGAGATATCATTTCTTTTATGCTTGGCCGACCGATAAAATACCAAATCGCGGCTCCCGCCAAAATAACGGCCGCCACTATGGCGATAATAATTTTTTTGTTCATATTTTTTTAATTTTTGGTTTAATATTATTTTTCAATATAAATTTTCGACCTCTTTTTGCTAATTATTCTTTAATTATACTTTTGTCAATTTCAAAAAGCAAATAGCGCGATGTTAGTATTTACTTTTAGCCCGATTATGGCATAATAGAACTGGCACAGAAAGGAGGTGTGGAAAATGGTAAAAATTATAATTGCCATTTTTCTTTTTATTGTTTCTTGTTTACCGGGTTGCGGCGGGAAGAAGTTATGCGTTGACTCTTTTCCTGGGGTAGACATAAATGAAGTTATTTGTTTTAACCCCAACTCCGGTAAAGTCCTCTGGAGTTGCAATCTAAGGCAAAAATACGCCTTGCCAAAAATCCCGAACCAATATAGGTGTATTGGACTCGGATATTTTGGCAATAAAGAAAAGGCGATAATTATCTTTGAGCATAATAGCTCAAAGAATTTGCTGGTTAGCAGTATCGCGCGAAACATTTCGTGCGAATGTTGCAAAGACCTCTTCTTACAAGGGGAGGTTCTAAAAAAATTCATTCAGTTCAAAGGACTTTCCGCGGAAAGTCCTTTTTCAATTATTGATTAAATGTAAATAACCCTGCGGCAGAGACCGCAGGGCGTTAAGTGCCGAGGTCAAAGAGCCTCAGTTGCTTAATGTCCTGTTCCCTGCCCTGATTTTTGATGTAGTTCTCTATGACCTTTTTATTGCCCCTTCCGCTGATTGTGGCAACATAGTAGCCATCAGTCCAAAACTCTCCGCCCCAAAGATCTTTCTTAATTTCGGGCAATTGGGTGAAGATCGCCTTGGCAGTCAAGCTTTTTACCACCTTAATTACTTGGCCAGCGGAATATGTGGGCAAGAATCGGAGCAAGAGATGTATATGGTCTTGGTCAAAACCAAGGTGGCTGATTTCAATGGCGTATCGCTCTTTGATGCCTTGCAATGTTTCAATGATTATTCTTTCTGCTCGGTTGTCCAAGAGAGCCTTGCGGTATTTGACAGTGAGTTGAACATGATAGTAGCACTCAGAGACATTGTGATACCAATACCAAATATTTTTTGAGATATTCACCATGTCTCTATTGTACCACTATCGTTGTTCGCCTTCACGATTCGGGTTCGTTGGTCAGGGGGGGAACCCCCCTGACAACCCCCCACTAAGGTTCTCTGCGGCAGAGACCGCAGAGTGAATCAATTATCTAATAAGGTATTGCGTGTAATAAACTCCTGTTCCAAGAAAAATTGCCGCTACGCCATAGCGCGTTATTTTTTCAATTTTTCGCGTAATTTGAAAAACTTGCGCCAATTTTTGAATAGAAAAAGCGATCAAAAAAGAAAATAAAATCACGGGCAAACTAGTGCCCAAAGCAAAAATCGGCGCCAGCAACAGGCCTTCAGCGGATTGTAAAACCAGAGGAATTAAAACGCCAAAAAATAAAACTCCACTATAGGGGCAAAACGCCAAAGCGAAAAGCATACCCAAAAGAAAAGAACCAACAAAGCCCTTGCGCGCCAGCCAAATTTTCATTTTTTCAATTTTTTCTCCGCCCTTGCTAAAATTTATTTTAATTACTCCCAACATTATTAAGCCGATAATTATCAAAACTGGCCCCAAAATCTTATCACCCCAACCTCGGAAAATACTGGAGATTTGAAAAGAAGACAGCCCCAAATAAATCAAGGCAACCAAAATGGTATAACTTGCCCCGCGGCCAAGCGTGTAAAAAATTCCGTTGAGCAAAGTATGTTTAGCGGTTTTGATTTCTTTAGAAATGTAAGCAATGGCGGTGATATTGGTCGCCAGAGGGCAGGGGCTGATTGAAGTCAAAACGCCTAAAAGAAAAGCGGTAAGGATAGGAATATTATAATTGTCAATTAAAGAATTGATAAAATCCATAATCATTTCCCTAAAAGATTATCAATCTTATCTTTTAGATAGCTTTTGAACTGTGTTTCGCTAGAAACCAACAGCCAAACTTTGGTGTCTTGGGCAATATTGTCTTTTCCATTGGAAATGGCGTTAATAAACAATGACGACCCGCTGGCTTGAAATTTGCGCGCCATGTCCTTATTTTCTGGCAAATCAATATTAATTTCTCGGAATTCTATTTGCCCGTTTTTTAATTCCGGCTGAAAATATTCATTAACTGTTTCGCCCGCTAGTTTGCCGATAGTAATGCAGGTAATGCAACGTTTAGTGGCATGAAAAAGAAACACTTCCACTTTATCGGCTGGGAGGTTTTTCGGGCTTTGCGCTTCGGTTAGCTTATTATCATTAAGCGCAGCTAAGGACATCAGTCCAATAATAGCAATCCCGATAATGATAATGATAATTTTCTTTTGCATATTCTCATTTCAAAATTAAATTAAACAAGAATCCGGTAAACATTATGCCCGCCCCAACTATTCCAGCGAATATTAGGATAAGCTTGGTTTTCATTACTTTTTTCAAAATCATAAATTCTGGTAAAGACAAAGCGGTAACCGACATCATAAAAGCCAGAGTTGTGCCCATAGCCACCCCTTTTTCGGTTAAAGCAGACACAAGAGGAATAATGCCAGCGGCGTTGGAATAAAGGGGTATGCCGATAAGCACAGCTAAGGGCACAGCATACCACTTATTAGACCCGGCATATTTGGCAAGAAAATCAGCTGGCACATAACCATGTATCCACGCTCCCACGCCAATACCAACGAGAACATACGGCCAAACTTTTTTAAGAATATCCAATGTATAATTTTTGGCGTAGGCGATTCTTTCTTTTTGAGACATTTTCGGCAAGTCCGTATTGCCGTTTATGGTGTTTTGATACACAAATGGCTCAACCAAATTTTCAACTTTTAATTTTCCTATTATTATTCCAGAAAAAATAGCGATAATAAGACCACTCAAAATATAAATAAGGGCGATTTTCCAGCCAAAAAGCCCGAGCAGTAAAACCAAAGCCACCTCATTGATCATGGGCGAGGCGACCAAAAATGAAAAAGTGACGCCCAGCGGAACACCAGCTTGCACAAACCCTAAAAACAAAGGAATGGCCGAACAAGAACAAAAAGGCGTGATGATGCCGAGCAAGGAAGCAACCACATTGCCTGTATATTTATTTTTACGCGAAAGAATTGCTCGTATTTTCTCTGGCGGTAAGTATGACCTAATTATTGAAACAATAAAAATAATGACCGCGAGTAAAATAAATATCTTGATTGTATCGTAAATAAAAAAATTGAGCGCGACATTAGGCGTCAGCCAATCAGCTAATAACTTGACAGGATAAAATATGTCCATAAGAAAAATTAAATAAATTTTTTGATAGCTTCTTTTATCTTTTTCACATCAGGCAAAAACCCGGTTATGGCTGGCTTCCCGTTAATCGCCAAAACAGGGCTTTGCATCACGCCCATTTCAATAATTTTTTGAATGTCAGCAATATACTCAACTTCAGTTTTTAGCTCGAGTTCATTAACTGCTTGTTTCGTCAGTTCAAATAACTTTTTGCAGGTCGGGCAACCCGATCCCAAGACTTGAATTTTCGTAGTTTTATTCTCCATAAAAATTTATTTAATTTAAATCTTTTCCATTTCACCCCAATTTTTGCCTGCTTCTATTTTTACTTTCATTGGCGGATTAATGGCTGCGATGTTTTCCATGGCCTTTTTTATTTTCTGCGCCTTATCCGCCACAGCTTCTTCTCTAACTTCAAAAAGCAGTTCGTCGTGAATTTGTAAAAGCAGGCGACAATCGCTGTTTATAATTTTCTTTTGAGCGATACTCACCATAGCCATTTTCATAATATCGGCGGCGGTTCCTTGTATGGGAAGGTTAACGGCCATTCGTTCGGCTTGCGCTCGCAATCTAGGATCCAAAGAATCAATTTCTGGCAAAAACCGTTTGCGACCAAAAAGCGTTTCCACAAAATTATCATCCCGGGCTTTTTGTTTAGTGTTTTGCACATACTGAGCAATACCCTGAAACTCGGTAAAATATTTTTCAATAAATTCCTTAGCTTGCTTTCTAGAAATATCCGCTCGTCCAGCAAATGCTGTAGCTCCCATGCCATAAAGCACTCCAAAGCTAATGGTTTTGGCCAAAGAACGCATTTCTTTAGTAATTTTTTCTCGAGGTATGCCAAAAATCTGGCTAGCGGTGGAAGTGTGAATATCCTCACCCTGCTGGAAAATAGCCAACATTTTTTCATCATGAGCAAGATAAGCGGCTATTCTTAATTCTACTTGAGCATAGTCAACCGCCACAAACTGAAAGCCCTTTTCAGCCACAAAGCACCGCCTAATTGCCAAACCTAGTTCGCCCTTAACAGGTATATTTTGCAAATTCGGCGATGAGCAACTCATCCGGCCGGTTTCCGCGCCCATTTGGTGAAAATGCGGGTGAATGCGGCCATCTTTGGGACTAATCATAGTGGCCAAGCTATCCGCAAACCCACTTTTTAATTTAAACAATCCTCGGTATCGCAAAATTAAACCAATCACCGGATGGTCATTTTTAATTTTTTTTAATTCATCAGCGCCCGTAGAAATTACTCCGCCAGGCGTTTTACGCATGCCTAGTGAAGGAATCTTCAACTTATTGAACAAAAACTCTGATAATTGTTGAGGCGAGTTTAAGTTAAAATCTTCATTAGATTCTTTATGAATCTTTTTTTCTAATTCCTTGATTTGTGTTTCTAATTTTTTGGATAGCTCATTCAGGCGACTGATATCAACTTTAATGCCATTCTTTTCCATTTGGCTGATAACAGGAGAGAGGTCTCTTTCAACTTGAGCTATTTTTTGAGAAAACATTCCCTGACTTTCCAGCTGGTCAATTTCAAAAAAAATATCGCGCTGAAAATCTGTTTTGGTCGAGAAAAGATTATTTGCCCCGTTAGAGACTCTGTCTCTAACGGGGTTTGAGCTATCTTGTTTGCCATTAACAAGCTCTGATAGCCTAGCAAGTAAAGTATTAAATTCAAATCTAGCAAAAACTTCTTGAACTTTTACTAAATCAAAATTACCAAATTGACACCTACTAAGTTCAAAATCAAGCGACACTTCGCATTGAATCTTAGACAAATGACGCGATAAAATCGCTTGCTCTTTATGACTTTTAAGCTTTTGTAAAACGCCGGGCTTAATTTTATTAACTTTCTTGGTATTGACTTCAATTTCCTTATAAAGATTATCTAAACTATCAAACTCTTTCAGTAATTCGATGGCGGTTTTCTCGCCAATACCCGCCACCCCAGGAATATTATCTGAAGCATCGCCCCGTAAACCACGATAGTCTTGTAATTGTTCAGGCAAAAGACCATCATATCTTTTTTTGACTTCGTCTATATCGTATAAAATTGTGTCTTTAAGGCCTTTTTTAAGAGTATAAACCTTGGTGGTTTTGTTAACTAATTGCAAGGTGTCCATGTCGCCAGTCAAAATAATTGATTCAATAAATGGTGATTTTTCTTTAGCCAGCAAAACAGTTAATGCGCCAATAACATCGTCAGCCTCAAACCCCTGTTTTTCGAAAATAGGCACAGCCAAAGCAGTCAAAACTTCTTTAATTAATGGCAGCTGTTGGTAAAGCTCATCGGGCGCCTTCACTCGCTTGGCTTTATACTGGGCAAACTGCTCGTGCCGAAAAGTCGGACCGGGCAAGTCAAAGGTGGCCGCTATATAATCGGGCTTAATGTCTTTAAGCGCTTTCAAAAACACCAGTAAAAACCCATAGACAGCGTTAACCAGTTCACCCTTTTTGGTTTTCAGCGGTGGCAAAGCATGGTAAGCCCGATGCACTAAAGCATTCCCATCAATAATTAAAAACTTTTTTGTTTCTGTCATTTATTCATTTTACTTTGGTTTTAATAAAAAACAAACCCTCTTAGCGGGATTTGTATCTTAAACTATCTGCCTGAAAAAATTGAGCGCATCCCAATTTTTTATTACAGCTTATGTCTAAAACATTTTTCAGGTTAAGTCAATACAATTGGTAATCTATACAGACATATTGCGCTTTTTCAGATAACCTGAGGGCATATGAAAATTATGCCCAAATCAACGAAAGAAGAGAAGTTTAGATGGATAAAACCCATCTTAGACAAAGAAATATCAATTAAGGATATGACCAAGGTCTGTCCTTTCTCGGAAAGATCATTGAAATACTGGCTGGCCAAGTTCAAAAAGTTCGGCCTTGACGGTTTAGAAAACCAATCAAGAAGGCCAAAGACCAATCCTAATGAAACACCTATCAGAATTAAGGAAAAAATAATTGACCTGCGTTTGAATAAAAGACAATGCGCTCTTAAAATAATGTGGGATTTGCAGGACGAAGGGATAAACATACATTTTCAAACAATCCAGAAAATCATCAAGACCGAGGGACTAACCAGGAAGTATCGTTCAAGAAAAACTAAAGCTCCGTATGTTGGAAAACAATGGCTACCAGGCGAGATGGTTGAAATAGATGTGAAGTGGGTGCCTGACAGGGAAAAAGGAGACAGGTGGTTCCAGTTTACTGCTATTGATTCAGCTTCAAGGTGGAGATATCTAAGCATTTATCCTTTTTGTTCAAATTACTACGCAAAGAAGTTTCTAAAAGAATTAGCGCCTATCGCTCCGTTCACAATCAAATCAATAAAGACTGATAATGGCGCTTGTTTTACCAATAGATATTTAGGATACGCGATGTCAAAAGATCCTCTTAATTTAAGACTTCATGATTTTGATGTTTTATGCAATAATATGGGCATTGCTCATTACTTGATTGACCGAGGCAAGCCAGCTCAAAATGGCAAGGTTGAAAGGAGTCATCGAGAAGATCAAGAGAAGTTTTACGAACAAATTAAGTTTGAAAATATTGAAGAGTTAAAATACAAAATTAGGCTTTGGAATATGTATTACAATGATACTAAACACTGCGGACTTTCCGGCAAAACACCTAATCAAGCTCTCGGGTTAATCTGAGTGCAAAATGTCTGTATGCAGAACAAATTTCGCTTTTTGGGCAAAAACAAAATCCCGAGGTCTCGGGATTTTGTTTTTGAAAGTTGTCACCCTGTTTAGAGCTTGTCTATGCCTGTGGGCAAACCATCCACTACAGAAAAATTCATAGGAAGGGGACTAGCAGAGTTATTGGAGAAATAAGGCTCCGGCTGTTTTCGTCTTTTTTTTACAATTATAATAATAAAAACGAAAGCAAGAACAACTAAAAATGCAATTAAAGAAGCAATCAATAACAAAACATTTGTCACATTAGCTAATCTGCCGATAAAACCAGCTAAAAATGATGGCTCTTCTTGGTTTGAGACTGTTCCTGGCGAACTTGTATTCGCCTCTCCAAGACTGTTTATACTGCTAATATTCGGGATATTGACTGCGATCAGAGTACTGGAAGCTGGCGAAATTGACAGTGGAATAGAAGTGGTTGTTTGAACTACCGCAACCGGGCTAGCGGTTGCATTAGAGCCAACGGCCAATTCTTCTGCTTGAGGTGTTTCAATCCGACCGATAATCGGAGTAGAAGTTGACGGAATTATTTGAGGAAGCGCCTGCAGATAATTCCTCGTATCAGTAATTTCGTCTTCTTGTCCGGAGGTTAAAGGAAATGGTCTTTGGCAATAAAGTTCATTTATCTTTTTCTTGGTGGTTATATAGACATAGCCAGTCGGTTGGCTATAGCCATAACCCCAAGGAGACAAGATTTCGGTGAAATATCTCATCTGAAAAAGATCAACCGCTTCAAGGGTTGCCTGATCAAACACACCATTAATTTCTAAATCAATAAAGCCCTGTTTTTCTTTCAAAAATCTTTGAAGCTTTCTTACTTCAATGGGATTATTCGGCAGGCCAATCCCGAGATATTCCAAAAGATAATCACATTCAACAGTGGTGGTTGACGAAATAGCGGTTGTTAATGGAATGATAGGCAAAGGCAATTGTCCGCCAGCAATCAAAACAAGCTCTTGACCAACAGCTGGTTCGACAAACGGATTATCAGAAACAGGCCTAAAATAGTAATCTATATCTGACTGTAAGTTGTTTATCAGCAAAGAATGATTCAAAACTAAATCATTGGTGGTTAAAGTGGTGGTGGCATAGCCATAATTAGAGCTAGCCGCGACCAAACTATTAACCGAACTTGCGCCATAAACCACCCGACTGTCCGCAGAGGCGTCAGTTTGCCAAGTAATTAAGACCGAATTATTGGGCATAATCTCCGCCTTTTCATTGGAAATACCTAACAAGGGAATGGCCTGAGGAATAACAGCTCCTCCGCCACAATTAACAACACAACCACTTAGTGGCTGCGCCTTAACAACAACAGTTCTAACTTTTTGTTGAGCCGAAGCGCCCTGCGAATCTTTTAAATCGTAGAAGATACTATAAGTTCCGCTTGCTTGGCTATTTACAGAACCAGTGGCTGATATACTGCTAGTTAAATAGCCGTCTTCAAAATCAAAAGCAGTTGCTCCTTGGTCAGTATAAGTGTCCCCGATAAAAATTTCCAAGCTTGTTGTCCCTATCAAGGTAATGACCGGAAGCTCATTTTCAATATCTTTATTGGGAAGATATGAAATGCTATTAGTGGCAAATCCGTCGCTGTGGCAAGTTTTATCATTGATATCAATTGTTTCGTCGCCGTCATTATCAAGGCCATCAGAACATTGTGGTAAGGGTGGTGTATAAATAACAGATACTATCCTGGTGGTTGTAGCGGTTATGCCGCCAGAGTCAACAACAGTGTAAAGAATTGGGTAGGTGCCGGTGGCTGAAGTATTAACCGTGCCAGTGACCGTAATAGCGCTGGTTAAATCGCCGTCTTCTAAATCAATAGAAGTAGCTCCCGGATCTGTGAAAGTAGCATTGAGATCAATAGTTATTAGGCTCAGCCCCAATAAAGTGATATCTGGCGACTGATTGATAAGATCAAAAGCGGCGCACACCGGAAAAAGGTCGTTGGAGCTTGACTCATCCGGATAGGCGGCATGCTGGGCAATAGCCGAATTGACATCTTCGGCCACGAAAAAATTCGTTTCAAGATCATCATGTGTTTGGCCGATACAAGTATATTTGTCGGCCATGTCCCTAGTAGAAGTGGTTTCAATTGTTGACTCGCTGTTACCCGTCAATAACATTCTCCAAATCTCTCTTGGCTGGGGAGCGTCATATGGCCGGCTGGCATACCCATCAACCGAAAACATCGAAATATTATAATAGCCAGCTGGGATATTAGTTGAAGCGACTGGCGTTCTGCTTTCTTCTATCGTGCCGTTTGATTTTATTTTATTAGTATGATCAAACTCCACAATAATCCTGCCTGGCTTAGGATCATAGTAACATGTCCAGAAACAGGCTTCTCCGTATTCAACATTTATGTTTGGATCGTATGAGCCAAAATTATAACGATTGGCATCGGTGTGACAATTCGGGTCGGCTATATCAATATCGCCATAACCGTCGTTGTCTATGCCATCAGAACATTGAGGAGCTGTTGCCTGGGCAATCTGCCCATCGCTGAAAATTGCAACCGAAAACAGGAAAACTGCCAGCCCACCAACAATCAGCAACCATTTATTTCTTTTTGCTTGCATTGTAAGGATTTTCAAGTTCCAACAACGCAAAATTAAAAAGCTTGATTCTCTATAAACAGAATAAGCCAATTATTTCGCGGTTGTTAATGGTGACTCGAAAAATTAAAAGAGTTTAGTTTGTTTTCAATAACAAACAATTAACACGCCATAAAATTGACTATTCTGGAAAAAATGTGCTAAAAAAGTACTGAGAAAAGAACAGAAAAATAAAACAAAGCTTATATTAAGGCTTAATCTAACATTATTAGAGAAGGCAGTCAATAAAAACTATTTACTGAACACCAACCACTTGTCTTTGAGTTTTATTCAAAAATTTAAATTTCAAGCAAATAGTTTCTTTAGGCAGAAACTTTTTAATTTTTTCAGGCCACTCAATAACTATAATGTTTTGAGGATTAGCAATAATTTCCTGCCAGCCCAGCTCCAAAATTTCCTCGGGCCTTTGCAATCGATAGCAATCAAAGTGGTAAAAATTTTTGAATCTTTTCATCACCACAAAAGTAGGGCTGGTAATCCTGTCCTTCACGCCTAGCCCTTTAGCTAAGCCTTGCGTAAAGGTAGTTTTACCCGAACCCAGGTCTCCTTCTAAGGCTAGGACAAAAGCCCCTGTCCTAGGCTGGCTGCCCAAAATTTTTTTAGCCAACTTACTGGCCAATGATTGAGTTTGTCTAGCAGAAGCAGAAACTGTTTTTTTGTTAGTTAAAACATTTGACATAAACAGCAAAATTAAGGTAAAGTTCGAATTGAAATGGAGGAATTAAAAAAACTCAAAAAATTAATTGAAAAATATCAGAATTTCATCATTCTTTTTTCTGAAGAAAGAATGTGCGACTCAGCTCCGGCTGCTATGGCTTTTTTCTACATTCTAAAGCAACTAAACAAAAACACCAAATTCATTCAAAGTCTGCCATCTCCCATTAATTTTATTCTACCAGACTTTACTCCAAATAGTTCAATCTCTCCGCAAACAACTTCAAGCGAACCTTTAGTCTATCTAATAATTGGCATAAATTCTCCTGAGTCAATCAATCGCTATCTCTCGCCCAACAGCTATCTGGTAAATATTGACAATCAAATAACCAATAGTAATTTTGGCAATCTCAATCTCACTCAAGAGCAACCTTCTACTTTATCAGAATTAACTCTTGATATTATCAGCTTTTTAGACGAAAACGAAAATCTTTTTTCCGCTCAAACGGCTAGCGCCTTATTAAGCGGCCTCTTGAATAATTTCTCACACTCGCCCTTAGCCACCTCCACTATTCAAAAAATTGGCTTTTTGATTGATCATGGCGCGGACATTAAGGCCCTGGCTCACCAAATCTATCAATCAGAGACAATATCCATTGAAGAAGAAAAAGCAATAGGGCTTTGCGCTAAAGTTTTAAGCAAACTAAATATTTCAGAAAGAAGAAACACCGGCTGGGCATTACTAGAAAAAGAAACTTTCGAATCAACCGATTCATCGCCCAAAGACCTGCCTTTCGCCTTAAAAAAACTAAGCTCGGGAATGTTCCCTTTCCAAAACTTTTTCCTGCTCTGGGAACAACAAAGTTTGCCTATAGAAACACAGGGTATTTTTTATTCACCACATCTGCTACAATTAAATAAAATAACCAGTAGCTTTGGTGGATGGCAAAAGGGTCAAGGAGTACTATTCAAAACTACCGAAACAAATTTGCTCAATGTTAAAAATAAAATTTTAGAACTTTTAGAACTACCTTAAAGCTCAATATATTTATGGTAAAAGAAACTCAATCCTTCGTCGGCTTGGAAGTGAATGAACAACAATTTACTAAAATTAAACAAGCCATTGCCAATATTGCCCAATTGGGTCAAGCAATCAATCTCAATAGTCAAGGAACAGAAGATATCAGCGGCGCCCTGCAAATCGTTTTGACGGGTGGTTTAGTTTTAGCTGCCTCGGATATTCACTTTGAGCCAGAAGAAGAAAATGTCAAGCTACGTTTGCGTTTAGATGGCCTTTTGCACGATATTGCTTTAATAGAAGCAAGCCTTTACCGCAAAATACTGGCTCGCATTAAACTCTTGTCCGAGCTCAAACTGAACATTACCGAACGCTCGCAAGATGGCCGATTTACCCTAAAAATCACTGAAGAAAACAAAACCAAAGAAATAGAAATTCGTGTTTCGGTTTTGCCTTCAGAGTATGGAGAAGCTGTAGTTATGAGAATTCTTAATCCATCGGCAATTTTAAGCCTTGACGAATTAGGCATCAGGGACGACCTTAAAAAAATTTTAGAAAAAGAAATTGCTCGACCCAACGGGATGATCATTGTTACTGGGCCCACAGGCTCGGGTAAAACAACCACGCTTTACGCAGTGCTCAAAAAAATTCAAAACCCAGAATTGAAAATCATTACTCTGGAAGATCCTATTGAGTATCATTTAGAAGGCATCTCACAAAGCCAGATTAACACAGCTAAGGGTTATGACTTTGCCAGCGGTCTGCAAGCTATTGTGCGGCAGGATCCGGACGCGATTCTGGTGGGCGAAATTCGCGATCAAAAAACCGCTCAAATGGCCATTCAGGCCGCTCTCACCGGCCACCTTGTTTTAACCACCCTGCACACCAATGACGCTGCTGGCACGATAGCTCGACTACAAGCCTTGGGCGAAGTACCCAACGACATTTCCTCGGCCCTTAATTTAGTGGTGGCCCAACGATTAGCGCGTAAAATTTGCCATGAATGTTCACAATCAGAAACTGCCTCTGCGGAAAATTTACAAATAATTACCAAAGAATTAAACGGTTTGAGCGAAACAATTAAAGATTCGCTAGAAATTTCCCTTTTGCTTAAAAACGCTAAACTGCCCATAGCCAAAGGATGCTCTGCTTGCAATAATACCGGCTATAGGGGCAGAGTAGGCCTTTACGAATTAATGATAATTAGCGATGAAATGGAAAACTTTATTGTGAAAATGCCTACTATGGCCGACTTAAATAAAAAAGCCCGAGAAAATGGTATGACTACTATGAAACAAGATGGTTTGATCAAAGTCCTACAGGGGATTACCACAATGGAGGAAGTTATTAGAGTGGTAGGGGAATGAAATAGCTGTAAATAAACAAAACGCCCCCTCGCGAGGAGAGGGCGGAGCATTAGCCCCAAGTGTCCCAAAGCGTATTGAGGCCCAGAATTTTTTTTGGGAGAGGCCGCGCCGGAGCCCAGCCATCCATTACAAAAAAGAATTCCTGTCTTGGGGCTAATGTCCTTAGTTACTATAACACCCGTATTGTAGTATATTTTTTGTAATATGTCAAGCCCTAAACCTCAAAATACGCCCCTTGACGACCCTTTGGATTTAACTTTGCGACCGAAAACTTGGGACGACTATGTGGGACAAGACAAAGTTAAACAAAATGTCCGTATTATTATTGAAGCAGCCAACCAACGCCAAGATCCGTCGGTAGAGCATATTCTTTTTTATGGCGGGCCGGGTCTGGGCAAAACAACCCTATCGCATTTAGTGGCGCAAGAAATTGGCGCCAACATCAAAATTACCTCTGGTCCAGCCATTGAGCGAGCTGGCGACTTAGCGGCTATTCTAACTAATTTAGAAGAGGGCGATATTTTGTTCTGCGATGAAATTCATCGACTATCCCGAACCGTAGAAGAATATCTCTATCCCGCCCTAGAAGATTTCAAACTTAACCTAATTTTAGGCAAAGGACCAATGGCTCGCACTATGGAACTAAATGTGCCAAGATTCACTTTAATCGGCGCCACTACCCGTTTGGCTGCAGTTTCCAGTCCACTCCGTTCGCGTTTCGGCGCTATTTTTGGCCTTAATTTTTATGAGATAGACGATATTAAAAAAATCCTAGCTCGGTCAGCCCGGTTGCTTAATGTTATTATTGATGATGAAGCTTTAACTATTTTAGCCAAATCATCGCGTTTAACTCCAAGATTTGCCAATCACTTGCTCAAACGTGTGCGCGATTTTGCCCAAGTGCAAAATCAAAGCAATATTACCGCTGAAATAGCCAGATTTGCCTTAACTAGCTTAGAGATAGACGGTCAGGGGCTCAACGAAAGCGATCGCCGTATTTTACAAACAATTATTGACAAATTTCACGGAGGCCCAGTTGGCTTGCAGGCCTTGGCCGCCGCCACCGCCGAAGAAGAAGAAACTATTTTAGAAGTGCACGAGCCCCATCTTTTGCGACTAGGCTTTATCAGCCGCACGCCCAAAGGCAGAATGGCCACCCGTCTAGCTTATGAACATTTAGGATATCACACGCCCAAAGGACTTGGTTTATGAGAAAAAACTTTTTATTTTTATTTCTTTTAATATTTCTTGCTTGCCCCATTTTTGTTTTGGCCGAGCAAATTGACATTAATTCTGCAACATTATCACAATTAGACGAAATTGCGCATGTAGGGACAAAAATCGCGCAGAAAATTATTGACAGCAGGCCGTATGACTCAATTCAAGGCTTAAGCAGGGTAAAAGGTATTGGCGATGGAAAATATTTACAGGACATAATAAATCAAGGTTGGGCGTGCGTAAACTGTATAACTGAAATTTCACAAACACAAAATACAGATGCTGTAAATCAAAATCTCGCTAACACAACTTCGCCAACAACAGCGGCCCCAACAATTCCGCAAATAACTTATCCAAGTGGTATATATATCAACGAAATTCTGCCATCTCCCGAAGGGGCTGACGAACAAAACGAATGGCTAGAAATTTATAATGACAATAATTTTGAAGTTGACATGGCTGGCTGGCAAATAAAAGACCAAGTTGGCGCCATTAAAACATATACTTGGCCAGAAAACAGCGTTATTGAGGCTAAAGGCTTTTTGACTGTCAGCCGAGAGCAAAGCAAAATTGTTCTACAAAACAACAGTGACGGCTTAACACTAATCAATCCTCAAGGAACTACAGTTGACCAAATTGCTTATTCAGCCTCGCCTGCTAACCAATCATATAACCGCACCAGCAACGGCTGGACATGGAGCCGCGTTCTAACGCCCGGCCAGCCCAATGAAATTGATAAAGTGAACACAGCTGTCCAGCAAAAAATTACTCAAAAAAATCAAATAGTCACTTCAGCCACAACTACAACGCAAACCTCGCTAGGGACAACACCTCTATCAGCGCAAATCAATCAATTTTCTCCTTCAACCAACAAACTACCAAAAATTTTTACTTTCTTATTGGGCTTGGCCATTGCAATCGTTTCCGCCACAATAGTTATGTTTTTAAGGAAAAGACAAAAAGAAAAATTTTGACGACTTTTTGTGTTTAATTATAATCAAAAATCGGCCATTAAGCCGATAAAGTTTTTAGGGGAGCAGTCGGTGGGTTTAAGGCCCGAAACCGACTGCTCTCTCTTATAAGGTGCTTTTGATGGCGCCCCAGGTTGTTCTCCGCCCTGAAGGGGGAGCTTTTGCTACAATTCCCGCTTCCACCGGGAAAGAAACAATAATTCCCGCTACGCGTTGCGAAATAAGTAACGCATCTGCGGCAGAAATAATACCGTCGCCGTTCACATCAGCTGCGTATTTTTGCACTGGAAATAATGGCACTCCTGTAAGCAAGGAGTTCGCTACCATCATGACATCGTCTGTCTCTACTTTTCCATTGCCATCTATGTCTCCATAGACAGGAAAAGCGTCAATAGACAAAGAACAAATTAAACCGCTGGAATCTTTTACCTTGATATCAACCCTTGCAAAATATAAATCTTCTTCAGACACCATCATCCAGCTAGAAAGTAAGCACAAGCGCGCTTTTTCATTAGGGTCTACCTCAAGACAGGCTAACTCCGATAAGCTCGAAGAAGGCAAGCCCGACATTGTCTTTGAGGAAGCGCATACTGTGCTGTCCCAAACATAGGGAGGAACTCCGCCACTTACTGTCATGGCAAGAGTCTCGCCCATTTTCAAAATGACAGGACCTTGGGCGTCGGGAATGGTTATGTAAAAAGTTTCGCCTATTTTTACAGGGCTTGAGACTTGGGGGGGATAAACCCGCTTCTCGCCCAGAAAGGCGCTTATCGACAGTGGCATGATGGCCGCTGTTGCGCCGATTCGCGCCGTTAGTGGCAAATTGCCTTCTTTAACGATACTACCTGTTGCCATTACCTCGTCCAACTGAGTAGATATCGAAGAAATTGGTGTCCCGGCGGCCGCGTAAACAATTCCTTCCTCACGGGATGCCCTGACAATAATCCCGACTTTAGCCTTAACCGTAATTTGATGGATGCCGGCCTTAAAGCCGGGCCATATTGCCATGGCGTTGCAATAATTCTTGGCCCCGCTCGCCGAAGAAATCGCCTGTCTTCCAGATTCGTCAACAAAAGAAGGGCTTTTTATCACAATGGAATTAAAAATAGATTGGATATCCATTGTAATAAAAAACTGAAAGCTAACCTCTTCAATGTCCTTGGTATTGGTAAATTCTAACTTCGCCAATACCGTATCTTTTCCAACAAAAATCTCCGGCACAGGTTCTGTTATGTCTTTAACCGACATATCATAAGCGCCAGCGCTAGCCACAATAACAAAAAAAATAACAGCACAAAAAAATAAATGTTTCATCGAACTACCTCCCGCGTCCCTCGCTTGCGCTCGGGACAATATATTGAAAAGTGCTAAAAAGTAAAAGAAAAGAGCCAGTAAAAAAACTGTCTCTTCTCTAGACCGCGCTGGCCAAAAGCAACAACGAGCTACTTTCGGCAAACAAAATTTTTCCTATATGGGTCATCAGCTTCACCCTAACAAGCGTCCTTGGGCTTGTCAAGTAGGCAATTCTCAGTTAGAATAAGGCCGTGATCCAATAATAATCAATAATTGATAACTATGTCAGGACATTCACACGCTAAAACAGTGGCTCGCACCAAAGACGCCAATAATCAAAAAAAGGGGCAGGTTTTTTCTAAGCTAGCTAATATTATTACTATAGCGGCCAAAGAGGGTGGCGACCCAGCCATGAATTCTAAATTGCGCCAAGCCTTAG
>JAPLWE010000029.1 GCA_026396705.1 Candidatus Gribaldobacteria bacterium | reverse complement strand
GCCTTGGGCATATTGAGATCGTCATTAATAAATTCCAAAAATTTCTTTTGATAGGTTGCTAATAATTTAGATGCAACAAAATGTTCGGGCGTTTGGTCTGTTTGGAATTGAAGTATTTTTGTAGAAAGATTTTGCAAAGCGTTTTGGCTAGCTTCTAAACTTTTCCAAGTAAAATCCAGACTTGATCGGTAATGGGCGGTTAAAAACAAATAGCGCAATGATAGGGGATTAAACCCTTTTTCTATCAAGTTATCTAAATTAACAACATTACCAATTGATTTGCTTATCTTGTTGCCCTCAATATTCAAAAATTCGCCGTGTAGCCAGTAATTGGCCATTGTTTTGCCATAAGCTCCTTGAGCTTGAGCAATTTCATTGGTGTGATGGATTTGAATATGATCAATGCCGCCGCAATGGATATCAAAAGGAATGCCTAAGCCTTTAATACTCATAACTACGCATTCAGTGTGCCAGCCGGGAAAACCCTTGCCCCAAGGCGAATCCCATTCCATTTGCCGCTTCACACCAGGCGCGGTTAGCTTCCATAAAGCAAAATCTGTGATATTTTTTTTGCCCGCCACTCCTTCAATTCTAGCTCCAGCTTTTAATTCTATTGGTTTTTTATTGCCCCACAAAACACCATAGTTTTTTAATTTTGCGGTGTCAAAATAAACACCATCAGTAATTTGGTAGGTGAAGCCCTTTTGCTCTAAAATTTTAATCAAATCAATTTGCTCTTTGATGGTATCGGTAGCTTTCACCCAAACTGTCGGCTCGATGATATTTAAGTTTTTCAAGTCATTCTGAAAATGCTTAGTGTAAAAATCAGCTATTTCCCAAACTGTTTTATTCTCCCGCAAAGCGCCTTTTTCCAGCTTATCCTCGCCGGTGTCACCGTCAGAGGTTAAGTGCCCCACATCGGTGATGTTCATGATGTGCTTGACAGCATAGCCGTTATAAAGCAAAACTCTTTTGAGAATGTCCTCAAAAAAATAAGTTCGTAAATTGCCAATATGGCTGAACCAATAAACCGTTGGCCCGCAGGTGTAAATGCCAGCCACTTTGGCTTCAATTGGCTTAAACTCCTCTTTTTTTCTAGTCAGAGTATTATAAAGCTTAATCATATTTTTCATTATAACCCCTTGAGCGCATGTTGCCAATGGGTTGCTAAAATTTTTTAGAGTGTTAAGCTGGTGTAGCTTTATTTTGCACATTACTTACTGTAATTTTTTTAAATTTTTATAGAAAAGGAGCCACTAATGATTCCACAGGATTGTTTAAATTTTTTAATGGTTATTGTTTTTGGGGCCTTTACTTTAGCGCTTATTGGCCTTGCCAAGATGATTTTTGACAAAAGGCAAACTGTCTTCAAGAATAACATTCTTGGTAAAAGTTTATGCAATCAAGCGCTGGTGCTATTATTTACAGGTATTCCGATATTGTGGTATTTGTTGGTACGGCATATCAATGGCGAACCACTAACCATAGACATTATTGGCTTGGCCGGCATTATTTTTTTGGCTGTAGCTATTTTTTGGACATACAAATGTTTAAGGAACTCTTGGCGGCTGATAAAATTTGTAAGAACTGAGAGGGTTAGCATTAAGATGAAAATAGCAATTTATTTGACGATTATTTTCATTTTTGGCACTTTATGTTTTCTCTGGATAAAAATAGTCATAATTTTGCCAAGTAAAATTATACTGCTATTCCAATAGCTTGAAGCCCTGTTTTTTCTCCAACGAAAATCCAGGGCTTCTTTAATTATTGCGAAAAATTTGTTAAGATGTTTCAAGCAAGACATTATGAGTAATTTAGTATTATATCGCAAATATCGGCCCAAAACTTTTAGCGAGGTAATTGGCCAGGAGCATGTCATTAGAACCATCACCAACGCCATCAAAGAAAATATGGTGTCGCATGGTTATCTTTTCGCTGGCCCGCACGGCACGGGCAAAACAACTTTGGCGCGACTTTTGGCTAAAGCGCTTAATTGCCAGCAAAGAAAAGACGGCCAATTTGAGCCGTGCAACCAGTGCGACTCGTGCTTGGAAATTAATCAAGGCAATGCTATTGACCTGATAGAAATAGACGCCGCTAGCAATCGTGGCATTGATGAAATAAGAGAGCTCAAAGAGGGGATTCGTTTTAGGCCAGCCAAATCAAAATATAAAGTATTTATTTTGGACGAAGCCCACCAATTATCAAAAGACGCCGCCAACGCCTTACTAAAAACATTAGAAGAGCCACCCAGCCACGCTGTGTTTATTTTAGCCACCACTGAAAGCCATAAAATGATTCCCACAATTCTATCCCGTTGCCAAACTTTTGATTTCAGAAAATTGCAAATGCCCGAAATTATCGCTCGTTTAGAAACCATTCTAAAACAAGAAAAAATTTCTTACGAGCCCGAGGTGGTTGCGCTGATAGCCAGCCAAGCCTCGGGAGCCATGAGGGATGCCGAATCATTGCTGGACGAAGTAGTTAGTTTTACGGGACAGGACGGCAAAATAGAATTAAAAGAAGTGCAGGTTTTGCTGGGCCTGTCTGATAGGGGGGCTATTTTTCAATTTGTAAATTTTCTTAAAGATAAAAAAGCAAAAGAAGCCATTGAATTTATTGACCAGCTCATTCACAAAGCAGTTGACCCCAAAGAGTTTATCCGAGCAATTATTCAACATTTGCGAGAGTTTTTGCTCTTAAAAATTGACGCTCAACTAGAAAGCCCGCTGGTTTTGTCACTCACCAGCGAAGAAAAAAAGCAATTCACTAATTTGGCGGGTGGATTTACCGAGATACAAATAAAAGCAATGCTGGAGAAATTTATGACAGCCGAAACCAAAATGCGAACGGCCACCATTTTACAATTACCCTTGGAGCTGGCCATAGTTGAAATTTGCCTGGAAAAAAGCTAATTTAGAGTTGTATTTATATTTTGCGGGATGGTGTAACGGTAACACGCCACGCTTTGAACGTGGAGACTCTAGGTCCGATTCCTAGTCCCGCAGCCAACTAATGCAAAAAAGTTTTTTATGGATGTGAAAACTTACAAAAAAGATTTTGATGGGTGGAATATTCAGAAAAAGATTACAGACAGCGCAGAGAATAAAAACACATTTCACGAACGAGAAGTGTGGTTTATTAAGGTTGGCGAAAATGTTGGCTTTGAACAAAATGGAAAAGGCAAAGAATTTTTGAGGCCTGTTATTGTGTATAAAAAATTTTCTAAGAATGTTTTTTTGGGAATTCCTTTAACAAAAGCAATAAAAGAAGGAAAATTTTACAGCAGTTTTGATTTTCAGGGTAAAAAAAGTAATGCAATCTTGTCGCAAATAAGGTTGTTTGATTCTAAAAGGTTAAAATACAAAATCGGAAAAATGAGCGTCGGAGATTATAGCAGAGTAAAAGAAAAACTCATTGAGCTGATTCAATGAGTTTTCCGAGTTTTTACTCCCCGAGGGGAGGTGTCCCTATATGGGCATTTGTATTATTATATTACCTTTAATAATCTCTCGAGTCAAGTGGGATAAAAAATAATTTTGAATCTTTATGGAAACAGAAAAACTAAATTCATTTGAAGCAGAGTCAGAGCATATTCCAACCGTTGAAGAGGTATTTTCAATACTTCATGGATTAGAAGAATTAAAAGGCAAGCAATATGAAGAAACATTTAGGCGCGAAGACGAGAAAGGCCTTTATCTGTTGGAAATTGTTATCCTCGGAGAAAAAAATGGGGAGGCGATTGAATTGCGATATATGAGAAAAGGGGAATATCCAGAGGGCCAAACCCTAACCACCGGAATTCATGCGGTTTATTATAAAAATAATATTCCCATCAGTGGAACATCAGCGGCAAAATATACTGATGGGAAATGGGAAATTCTCTAACTATGTATCACGTCTATCTTATTGAATGTAATGACGGCGCTCTCTATGCCGGCATTACCACGGATGTGAGTCGCCGATTTCAAGAACATGTCTCGGGCAAGGGCGGGGCCTACACCCGGGCCAACAAAGCAAAAAAACTACTCTACACTGAAGAATGCCAAAACAGGAGCATGGCGTTAAAGCGCGAAGCCGAAATCAAACGCTGGCCCCGCGCCAAAAAATTGGCGTTAGTGAAAAATTATGGACTTATACCAAAATATAGCGGAGATTATAAAGCGGGAAATTTGCGACAGCGAGGAGACCTACCGCGAATTCCAACAGCGGTTGGAGCAGGGGAGTTTAACCAGAGATGAAAACCCCTTGACGCATTTTGGAACTTTTTTCTTGCCGTTTAATCCAAAAAACAAGCAATTATTTTTAGCGCATCACAAAAAATCCGGGCTATGGATAGCGCCGGGCGGGCACATTGATAAGGGCGAAATACTGCTGGACACTCTTAACAGAGAAATTCGGGAAGAGTTGGGCGTTAAAGACTATTTCAAAGAAGCGCCCAAGCCATTTTTATTAACCATTACCAGAATCAACACCACCCAACCCTGCAAAACCCACTATGATATTTGGTATTTAATGACTACCGATGGGGCTGACTTTAATGTTGACCCGGCAGAATTTCACGACACTAAATGGCTAACCATAAATGGAGCGCAAAAAATAGTTACAGCCCCTACTAATATCACAGCCATAGAGATATTGAAAAAAAATTATAATTGATTTTTTTTATTTGATGTTATAGGGTGGCGATAGTCGTTCTAAACAAACTAACAATTTAATTAAGGAGGATGCGCAATGGATGCCCTAGAAATGATTTTCCCGCAAATTATAGAACTATATAATGTAGACGAAAAAGAATATAGGGAAGGTCCTGGATGGTATACTGGTCACTTTTCATTTTGGTTACGACTATATGCCATTCCCGGAAAATATTATGATCAATATCCCGACGGCAAACTGCTGACAAGGGAAGATGCCAAGATTATTCAATTAGCCCAAGATACTTTTTTTGGAAACTTTTTCTTCTTAAAACCAGGCATTGAGGCGGAACAAGCTCAACAAATCGCCTTGGCTTTAGAGAGAGCTAGTAGAATATACTGGATTCACGAAAGGCAGGACTTCCATAAAATTTCAGTAGTTAAAAATCCGCGAACTTATCAACCGCTACATCAGTGTCTCCTAAAAATGCTTCGTGGACATATCTATGATTCACGGAACAAGGCAGATGTAGAAAAGTTAGCTGAATATTTTTCTATGTTTTGTTGTTCCAATCAAGTTATACTCAAAGAACTTGCAATAGATTACTACTATGCGACAAAGGTGGCAAGCGAGAGTAGGAACTCATGGAGCGACGATTAATGTCTAGAAAAAGAGAGTGGATGTTCAAGTATCCACTCTACTTTTATTTAAGATAGAGGTTCGATAAATTTTTTTAATTACAAATTCATCTTATCTATAGTTGGGCTAAGGCTACTACAAGGCCAGCCACTAGCGTTTGAATTCTTGAGACAGCGCCTTTAGTCAATGTGGAGTGCGGATCGGTCGAGTCGCCACCTAATTTTTCAGCAATCACCGAGCCAGTAGTGGTGGTGACAAAGCCACGCTCCGTGGCTATGGCCACACAATCTTCTGGAAAAGTTATGCCTGGGGTAGTAGACACGATGCGGCGATTATCTGGCGTTAAAACCACAATAACCGCCAAGTCAACAGTGAGTGGATTTTTATCATTATCCGACATAAAAATACCATTTTCAATGCCAATAACTACCGCCTCTGGATTTTGCTCTTTAGCGCCTTGCGCCCTATTAAGCGCTCCTTGATATGTTTCGCTCAATCCGACTGGTTGTTCATTTTGGCCCGAAGCCGCCTTAACGCCAGAAACAATGGTCTCCAGCCCGAGCTGTTGGCAAGCTTGTTTAACCGCCTCAATTTTATGTTGGCTAATTGAGCCTAAAACTATTTTTATTTGTTTTTTATCCATAATTTTAATCTTCCTAAAAATACAATAACACAATATTTTTTTGTAAAAAAGAGTCTTTTGAGTATAATAAAATATTATATGAAAATTATTAAAATTGAAAAGGTCTTTAGTGGAAAGTTTCTCAACTTTTTTAGAAAGGTTTTTATAACCCAAAGTGGCCAAGAGGGTATTTGGGAATATATAGAGCCTTCTAATCCCGATAAATGCGGGGTGGTTATTTTTGCTTTGACTAAAAATAAAGAGGTCATTTTAGAAAAAATTTTCCGAGTGCCTCAAGGCGACTATATTATTGAATTACCAGCTGGTGGGGCAGATACAGCCATAGAAACAATCGCCCAAGCCGCTATCAGGGAGTTGTTAGAAGAAACGGGCTTTTTAGCTAAAGAAGTGATACATATTTTATCAGCAGTATCTACGCCCAGCTTGGCCAAATTAAAGCTTGCTTATTTTTTTGCTAGCGATGTTGAATTTATCGGCCAACAAAAATGTGACGACGAAGAAGAAATAGAAGTTATCAAAGTTCCCTTAGGCAAATTAGTTGATTTTGTAATTGAGCAATCAAAAGTAAATAAAGTAGAAGATAACATTTTAAGCATCTTGCCAATTTTGCAAAAGAAAAAATTAATCTAACAAAAACCGCTGCTAACAGCGGTTTTTTATTTTTACTAAGTTGTGTTTGTTTGTTGTAATTCTTTGATCTTCTTCTTAAGCTCCACCATTTTTAATTCTCTTCCTACGGTTAGATGGTAGAACCTTTCCAACTCTTCTTTTCGAGCTGTTACTTCGGCGGTTTGTTGTTCGGCTAAATTTTTAGCTTTTTCTAAGTCAGCGGTTCGCTCTGCTACTTTTTGTTCTAAAACATCTTTTTGTTTAGCTTCCCGTATCGCACCTTTTATTAAAAGATACCCGCAAAAACAAAAAATCAAGAAAAGCCCAGCGGTAAACGCTATTAGCTGAACGGTTTGCATCATAAATGGCAAAAAAAGTAAAAGCAAAGCCATTAGTAAAACTAAAGCTTCGGTTAGAATAACTTTAATTTCAAATAAACGATAGCGCATAATGGCCGCGGCGGAAAAAGCAATAAGAAACAACGAGCTAGGGCTATCGAATAAAGACGACACCGCATAAAAGCCAAAAAAAGGTAAAATTAAACTGGCTACAATAATAAATAAACCATTCAAAACAATGCCTACTAAAATATAGCCAAGCTGTTTTTTAACAATATCATTTGGGGCGTGACGATACCCTGAAATCAAAAGAGAAATTGTATAAAGAATCATGCTGGTCACATAAGCGATATAGCAAATAAAAAATGGAATGCTGTTTTTTACCTCAATGCCACTAGCATAAAGCTGATTCAAATCACTAGAGGTAAGAGGGGGCATTTTAAAGCCAAAATAACAGGCAATAAAAAACAAAACACCCAAAGAACCAAACACCACTGCTTTTGTTTTGGTTATTTTTTTGTTAGTAATTTCTAGCCCCCAAAAGATAGAAGCTGAGGCCGCCAGCGCTCCGAAACTATAGGTGCTTTGCAACCAAAAAGCCGAAGGGAAAGTAAATAGCAAAAAATTGGCTATTATCCAAAGAGAACAAATAAGACAAAAAACTCCAAAAAATAAATTGAGCCGTTTTTTGGGATCTTTAAGTAACACCAAAAGACCCAAAAATAAATCACAAATAGCGGCGATTAAAATAATTACATTTAGAATAGGCATACTTTTATATGTTTCTATTATAGATAATATGCAAGGGCAGTATTTTCTAATCAACAAATGCGTGTGAAATGAAGGAAGTGAATACCATCATTTCTTGAGGTCTATGTTTGAAATTTTTAAATAATTCTTCTTTGGCTTTTTGCATTTTTTCGGCGAAATCATTGTCGCTCATCTCGTAGGCAATTTTATCAAGCTGTTTGAAAGAAAGCCTGTCTCTTAAGTATTGCTCCGCGTTGTCTAAAGACTTTAATTTCTCGTAAGGTATTTTGTAATCCTTTTGCCTGTAAGCTTTTTTCTCTTTGCCTTTTTTATCTTTAATTATTGTAGCAAATCCACAGGGTCGGTGGTAGTTTAAGTAGACATTAAAGTATTGTTTGTAAAACTGGTTGATGGCTGGAGCGAATTGTCTTGGGATATGAACATAGCCCATATGTTTTCTAACTACAGCCCCATTCTTGCATTCAGCTAAAGCATTGTCATTGCAGTGTCTGGCTCGGGACTTGGTTTGTTGTATCAGTAGCTTATTCAATAATTGAGCCACCACTTTATTAATATACTCTGAACCATTATCCGAATGAAAATTGATTATCTTAAAGGGGAACTGATCAATTAAATCTTTTAGCAATATTTCGAAACAAAGCTCAGATATTTTCTCCACAGCTCCCACTATTTCCCATTGAGTTGTTTCATCGGTAATATTAATGTGATACACGCCCTTTTGTTTGCCATAGTCTCCTTGATGGACGCTATCCACCCTTAGAAATCCCGGCCTTGATTCGGGCTCTGGCTTTTTCCTTTCACCAATGGGAGCTTTGTTGCTTTGTGTCTTTTCAATTGTTAGACAGTGAGATTGGTATTGTCTGGTGGCTCTTAAATTGTAAAGATGGGCAACGGATATTTGACTGACATTGCTGTAGGCTGTTTTGTTAAATATTCTATGTTCTCTTTCCAATATTGTTTTTGTGGCAGGGCCTGACAATCTCGCATGGCTATTGTCTGTTTTAACCAGCAAAGCGATGTCGCTTGAGCTATACTTTTTGGGGAAGCGATGTCTGGCGCTTGTGTTCAGGAATATTTTGCCGAACTTTCTTTTCTTGTTGATTATTCGGCTTGTCTGCGATTGGGACAAGCCAGTCATTTTGGCAATGTAGTTTCTGATAACGCCTTTATCTTTTTTCCTTAAGCTGAAATACTTAAACTTGGTTAAAACATCGTTAATCCATTCATATTTTTCTTTTTTGGAAACAGATTGAAATTTGATGGCCGAGTCAAGCTTTGAAAATGCTTGAATTTGGGCTACAGTGTAAGTGTGTGAATCGTTCATTGTGATAGTCATATACCCCAATGATAACGATTCACACACTAACGCACAAATGGGCCTTTCAGGCTCATTTTGCGTTAGAAAGAGATCTCATTTCATACGCATTTTGTATTGGATAAGACTAACCCTTGACTTGCTTTTATAATTTGCTATCATATAAGTATTACTACGGAAAAGACCCTGTTAAGGCTCGTCCTCATCAGGGGCTTTTCTTTTTTTGTTCAAAAAAACCTTATCTTTTACGCCGTCCAAATAGGTAATCGGCGCGTTACTTCTTTTCAGTAATATTGAGCATCTTTTC
>JAPLWE010000059.1:9144-19062 GCA_026396705.1 Candidatus Gribaldobacteria bacterium | reverse complement strand
CCAAAAAATGGACAGAATTAGAGAAATAATAGTTTGATTGTTGCTTTACTAATCCGTTATAATCTGCTATAGTTGATATATCAGATAAAATATATGGCTAAAAATAACAAATTAGATCAACGCCTTAAAAAAATACCAGCTGAAATTTGGTCAAAAATAGCTAAAATTGATGAATTAAAGGGGCATTGGATTGCTGGCGCCCAGCTCTCGCCACAGGTTTTAGGTCGTCTTAAGCGATCGGTTTTGATTACATCAACCGGCGCTTCAACGCGCATTGAGGGAGCAAAACTTACTGATGAGGATGTAGAGAAATTGATGCGTGGGATTGATATCCAAAAATTCACCAATCGCGACAAGCAAGAAGTGAAAGGATATTTTGAACTTTTAGAAAATGTTTTTGATTCTTGGAAAAGTCTTCAATTCGGCGAGAATTCTATAAAGCACTTTCATAAGGAACTTTTGAAATACGCCAAGAAAGACGAAGATCATCGCGGTGATTACAAAAAAAGAGAGAACAATGTGCAAATGATCAATGCCGCTGGTGAATCTGTCGGCGTGCTTTTTGATACCACGCCCGCGTATTTGTCACCCAAACAAACGCAGGAATTGGTTGAATGGACAAAAGAAGCTCTTGCGGAGAAAAAATACCACCCGCTCTTGATAATAGGCAGCTTTCTTGTTGAATTTTTACAGATACATCCGTTTCAAGATGGCAACGGCCGGCTTTCCCGCGTGCTCACTAACCTTTTTTTGCTTAAAGAAGGATATTTGTATATGCCTTATGTTTCGCATGAAAAATTCATAGAAGACAATAAGCCGGAGTATTATCTTGCGCTTCGCAAAAGTCAAAAAACATTTAAATCTAACAACGAAACCATTGTCCCGTGGCTGGATTTCTTTTTGACTATTTTTTTAAAGCAATCGGAAATGGCCATCGATCTTTTATCAAAAGAAAACATTGAACGGTTGTTAACCAAAAAACAATTAGCTGTTTGGGATTATCTTGACAAAGCTGACAGCGCCTCGCCTCGCGAAATTTCTGAAAAAACAAAGGTTGCTTACCCAACAGTGAGGCAGGCATTAGATAAATTAATGCGGTTAAAAAAGATTGAGCGGCTTGGGCAAGGCCGGTCAACAAGCTATCGAAAGTTTTAAGAAAAGTGTAGTAAAATATGAACAACAACATTGAAAACTTAACCAAAAGAATAATTGATTTGCGGGACGCGCGGGATTGGAAGCAGTTTCACAATCCCAAAGATGTGGCTCTGTCTTTGGTTTTGGAGGCGGGGGAGGTGATGGAGCATTTCCAGTGGAAAAACACCGAGGAGATGGTCAAATATGTGCAAACAAACAAAGCTGAAATAGGGGAGGAGCTGGCCGATGTGTTGTTTTGGGTTTTGCTAATGAGCCACGACTTAGAAATTGATATTTTAGACGCCTTAGACAAAAAAATAGTAAAGAATGAGAAGAAATATCCAATAGAAAAATCCAAAGGCAACGCTAAAAAATGGACAGAGTTAGAGAAAGAAAATAATGCTTGACATTGCAAGATTTGCTTGCTAAAGTTAATCTATCAAGTTATTTATATGCCTACACTAAAAAAATTAGGTGAGCGGATTAAACAAATGCGGCAATCTTTTGGTTTTTCGCAAGCCGAACTTGCTGGGCTTTTAGGTATTCAGAGACAATCTTTCGGCCAAGTAGAAAAAGGAGAGAGGGGTTTGGACAGTTTAGAGTTGGTGAAATTAGCCGAGGTTTTTTCTGTGTCTGCAGATGAATTATTGTCATTTTCAAAGGAAGTCATCTCTACGGGGAAGTTAGTAAAAAGTAAGTTTAAGTTTCAAAAAGACAAACTGGAAAATATTATTCTATATACATTAGAACAATGTGGTGGTAAGCCAAACTTAGGGGAGACAGTTTTATACAAACTTTTGTATTATTTTGATTTTGATCATTATGAGCTTTATGGAAAGCCAATAACTGGTATGCAGTATGTGAAACTGCAGTTTGGGCCCGTGCCACAGATCAAGCAATTTAAGCCCGTTATCGACAGGATGATTAATGATAAAAAAATAACTGTTATAAAACAGCTTTATTTTAATAAACTACAAAAAAGATATGTTGCGCTTATTGAATCAAATAAAAGATGTTTTGAAATAGAGGAGAAAGAAGTGATTGATTCAGTAATTAAAAAACTATCTGATATGTCTGCCACACAAATTGAAAATTATGTGCACGGCGATATCCCTTGGAAAGTTTCGCAGATGCGAGAGATAATCAATTATGATTTAGTTTTTGATAGAACTGTGCCTTATGCAAAACGCGATTATGACGAAGCAATGCAGAACGCCGCTGGCGCGGACACTTTAAGAGAGTTAGGCCCAATTTCCAAACAGGAATATGACTATTATGAAAAATTAGCTGTAAAGAATAAAAATAAGTTATGAATTACGGCGATATTTATTGGGTTGATTTTGGTAACTCGTCTATGGGTCATGAGTATATTGGCAGAAGACCAGCTTTAATAATCCAATCAAACCAACAATTAAAAGTTTCTAATTTAGTTACGGTGATGCCTTTAACTTCACAAACCGACAATTGTCAGCCGGATGATATTTCAATTAAAAAAAATAATCAAAATTCATTACACAAAGACTCTGTTATAAAAGTCCACCACATTGAATCGTTTGACAAGAATAGGTTTATTGGCAAAATTGGCGAGGTTGACGCATCTACAATAGAAAAAGTTAAGCAATATCTAAAAATTCATTTTAGTATTGATTCTTAATAGAAGTATGGAGAAAAAATCTTCAAATAAAAATTTACACAAGGCAAGCCAAGCTAAGAAAGACGAGTTTTATACTCAGCGCGTTGACATTGAAAAAGAGCTTCAACACTACAAAGAACAATTTTTTGGCAAGGTTGTTTATTGCAATTGCGACGATCCTTTTGAAAGTAATTTTTTTAAATATTTCGCTGCTAATTTTAAATCCCTGAAGCTAAAGAAACTTATTACCACAAGCTATGTTAAATCGCCGATTGTCGGTGGGCAGTTATCGTTGTTTGAGGTGGAGGGGTTGAAACCATCGGGCAAAGAGCCGTTTAAAATAGAAATCAAAAAGGTGCCAGATGCCGACGGTGATGGTGCGGTAAGTATTGACGATGTAGAGTATTTACTAAAGCATAACAAAAACACCGCGACTCCCTTGCGCGGTAACGGCGATTTCCGTAGCGATGAGTGCATTGAGCTACTTAAGCAAGCTGATATAGTTGTAACCAACCCACCCTTTTCTTTATTTCGTGAATATGTCGCCCAGCTTGTAGAACATAATAAAAAGTTTTTGATTCTTGGCGACCAAAACGCTATAACCTACAAAGAAACTTTTAAACTAATAAAAGAAAATAAGGTGTGGCTTGGTTATGATAATAATGGTACGAAATGGTTTCAAGTACCTAATAATTATGATATAGAAACAGAGTCAAGAATAAAAATTGAAAACGGCGTGAAATTTTTTAGCATGGGGCGTATTGTATGGTTTACAAACTTAGATACTGCAAAGCGACATGAGGAACTAGACTTATATAAAAAATATTCACCAGAAGAATACCCAAATTATGATAACTATGAAGCGATAAATGTTGATAAAGTGAGCGATATTCCAATGGATTATAAGGGTGCTATGGGCGTGCCAATAACATTTTTAGATAAATACAATCCAGACCAATTCGGAATAATCGGTCAAACACATAGTGGAGACAAATCTTCGAAGGTTGAGGCTTTGAGAAAAGACCCAAATCATAGACATAGAGGTATTGTGCATGGAGAAAGTAAAGAGAAGTATGCCCGTATTTTGATAAAAAATAAGAAAGTAAAAAAATAAAATTATGAATAATCTTAAAGAAAGATGGTTTAATTTTCTTGGAATTGCTCTCGGGCCAGGAACAATAATCTTTGTATTATTGACAGTTGGAAGCTTACTTCTGGCTTATTTTTTTAAAGAAAATACTCTTTTCTCCACGCTATTATCTGTGGTAAGTAGTATCCTCGCAGGTATAGCAGGAAACTTCGTGAAAGACGACTATGATAAATTGATTGGGAAAAACATCCTTGAGAAGAAAGGTCTTTCTGCTATCCGAAATTTAAAATCTATTGAAAGACAGCTTAATAATATTCGACTATGGATAGAGGGGTTTGCAAAAGAAAAAATAACCAAAGAACAGAAGCGTATTCTTAGTGAGATTGATAGACATATTTCAACTACACAACTTAATATTCAATCTGGTTTTTCGGATTGGGTAGATATGGTGCCTGAATTAGCAGAAGAAGCTGGTCGTATTGCTGAAATTACCAAAAAACAACAAGAAGTTTTTCGGGCTTATGTAGAGGAGCTTCTTAATAAGAAAAAAGAATTAGTTGTTTCAAAAGACGAAAAACGCGTAGAAGAACTAAAGGGGCGCATATCTACCCTTGAGAAACAAATTAAGGATATTAGATCAGACAATACTCGTTTTAATAGCGCTATCGGTGGGTCCGTTTTGCTCCCCACCGCAGCAGGAAATATGCCACTTACATTTGGGTTATCTGAATTAGAATGGCCTCATTCCACGACATTGTTCGGTACTAGTGGAAAAGAAAAGTGCCGGTGTGTTAAATGTTGCGAGTGTTTATGATTCTTACTGCACTGAATGCAAAAAAAACATTATTTAATTTGTGAAAAGTGGTTAGGAGTAATAGAAGGAACTAGCGGTCTATTCCTCATATTTAGAGGAATTAGCGGTAGTTCAAATGCTATAATTTCATGAAAGTTAATAAATCAAAAAAAATTAGAAGACAAAAAATAATATGAAAATTGAATTACATCAAATTCCTATTCGTGAAGTGATTGTCGGCTATAAAGACAGCGCCGAGGAAGGCGTGGTGGCGTATGGTGGCAAGCTTGATATCCGCCCGAAATATCAACGCGAGTTTGTGTATAAAGAAAAGCAACGCGATGCTGTTATAGAAACAATCAAAAACAGCTTTCCGTTAAATGTAATGTACTGGATGATTAGAGATGACGGCGGTTACGAAGTGTTAGACGGCCAACAGCGCACTATTAGCATAGGCCAATATGTGAGTGGCAATTTTTCGCTAAACGATCGATTTTTTCATAATTTAACCAAAGAGGAGCAAGATAAAATTTTGGATTATGAACTAATGATTTATTTTTGCGAGGGCACAGACAAAGAGCGGCTGGATTGGTTTAGAATTATCAATATCGCTGGGGAAAAATTAACCGAACAAGAAATCCGCAACGCAGTTTATACTGGGCCATGGCTAAGCGACGCCAAATTAAAGTTTAGCAAAACACATTGTGTGGCGTATCTCTTGGCGAATGACGGCGGGCAATTAGTAAGCGGTTCGCCAATACGGCAAGAGTATTTAGAAATCGCGCTTTCGTGGATAAACAATGGCAAAATAGAGGACTACATGGCCAAACGCCAGCATAACGCAAATGCTGAAGAATTGTGGCAGTATTTTCAAAATGTAATTGAATGGGTGCGAAAAATCTTTACAAATTACCGCCGAGAAATGAATAGCGTACAGTGGGGCGAATTGTATAACGAGTTTAAAGACAAGAAGCTGAACGCCAACAAGCTGGAGGCAGAAATTCAAGAGTTAATGCAAGATGAGGATGTGACAAAAAAGTCAGGTATTTATGAATATGTTTTGACTGGGAATGAAAAATTCCTAAATATCCGCGCTTTTACGGATAGACAAAAGAGGGAAGCGTATGAAAGACAGAAAGGCGTTTGCAAAAAATGCAAAAAGCATTTTGAAATTGAAGAAATGGAGGCCGACCATATAAAACCTTGGCACGAAGGCGGAAAAACAACAGCAGAAAATTGCCAAATGTTATGCAAACAAGATAACCGAACTAAATCGGGGAGATAAATAAATTGAAAGAAAAAATTATTTTCCTCAAAAAAGGCCTAATACAGGATTTGTTGAGCGGAAAGATAATGATAAAATAATAATTAATTAACTAAAATTTATGGAAACATTTTTAAATTTATTTTCGGGCATAGCAACCATACTAACGGGTGCGGTTGCGATTATTATTTATTTTCGGCAAAAAAGTGATGCAAAAGTCCAGGCGGCAAGAGTATTACTGACAGAAATTAGAATAGCCGAGGACAGGATCGATCAAATCAGGGATAAAATTATGAATAACTCTACGACAGATCTACCGTCTGTATTTCCCACTGAAAATTGGAAGAAATATGCCCACCTTTTTATAAGTGATTTTGATCAGGATGAACTTAAGTCGTTGAATGGTTTTTATGATTATGGAGAATTAATTGAAGATTTCGCAAAAAGAAACAATAATTATTTTTGGATTACCACGGAAGAAAGAGCAAGGGTTACCGTTCAAGAGATAGCAAAGCTTATTAGCGAGTCTCTTGAAGATTTAAGCCCAGACAAAAATATTATTAGCAAAAGAGATCTTTTTTCTGCGAGAATGGACGCTCATAATCAAATATATGCACCGACCAAAACATTGGCAGGAATTAAGGATTATCTTCCCAAGGTTCCTAAAATTACTACATCAAGTTGCGGAGTAAAATTAAAAAAGATTGCCAAAATGGATTAATCATGAAATTCAATAAACAGGTTACAATAGAAAATTATATTTATGTTTAATTTTGATCTGTCTAGAATTACAATTCACAAGTTCTTTTTTAGCATGGAAGCTTTGGCTGCGCATTTTGTTCCAGGATTAGTTTATCTCTACTTTTTCCAGCCTGAATTATTCAAGGGAACAGACACCATTAAACTTTTATTGATTGCATTTATTTATTCATGCCCCGTTGTCCTTGCATTCGTTTGTGGGGAGTGTGCTCTTGCTAGTAAGAATACCAAAAAGAATATTGAAATTAGTACTGTAGGAGCAATGACTCTTTCGGTAGCAACTCCGTTTTTATCTCTGGCATTATATTTCATTTTTTCTCATATTCTTAATTTCAATATAAGTTTTCTAGTTTTCTTATATGCTTTACCCGTAGTAGGTGAATTTATAGATTTTTTTTCTCAGAAGCGTAGGCTTAAAAGGTTAAAAAAATAAAATTTAAAAATATGAGTAACAAACAATTTACACAAGAGGAGGCGAGAAAAATAGGGGAAAATATTGGGGTGGATTTTAGGGTGTATGATCTGGAGGAGTTTAGGATGGGCTTGGGGGTGGAGCTGGAGCACGGTAGCCATGACCCAGAAACTAATGTGACCAATAACGACGAAATGGTAACAGGCAAAATTGCTTGGGCGCATCTCAAGGAAATCCCGGATTATTACACAAGGTTGGAGCAAATGGAAAAAGAAGCGGAGGGGGAGTAAAAATAAATTTATGGATCAATCTGCTATAAAAAACTTTTTGCAATCTTTTCAGGACAAAAGGGACCGTACCATTGCTGTGGTTGATTTTGGAAATGTGGAAAAATGGAAAGAGAGCTTGGGCTGGCGCGTGGGCATACGAGAACTTGCCCGATTGGCAAAAAACTTCTCTATTGGAAACAAATTTCTTCGTCGATTTTATTATGGAGTTGACTATGGCCCAAAAGAAAACTCAAAAGAATTATCGCCATGGTCAAGATATATTTTTGAAACGGCCAGTATGAATGGCTTTGAGGCAATATCCAAAAGAGTGAAATATATTCATTCCAGCAGTAATATAAACGGCTTTGATAAAAAATGCGATTTAGATGTAGAAATGGCGATTGATCTGGTTGAGCAGCGCGATTTTTACGACAACTTGTTGCTTTTTTCTGGCGATGGCGATTTAATGCGCGCCATAGAATATCTTAAAAAATCATACGGCAAGCATTGCATGGTAATGAGCGCCAGGGGCCACATTGGCCGCGAGGTCTTAGACGCGAAGAGTAACGGGATAGTTGAAGAAATTATTTTTGCGGAAGATTTTGAATATCGGCTTAATATGGATCGTTTTGTAAAATCTTAATAATCAGAAAACCGCCCTTTTAAGGCGGCCTTCGATCAAAATCCGGTAAGCCGAAGCTTACAGTTGTATATTACCATAAAATTTTACATCAAGCAAGAGTTATCCACATGGGAATAAATTTATGAGCCAGTATTATAACGCGCAGAGGGGGCGGGGTATGTATTGGCCAACCCGGCTTACGATTATTGTAGTTATGTGGGAGCCATTAACAGAATAGGAAATGGGGGCAGCCACAGTTTATGACGGAAAACTTTGGAGAAAATAAACTTATGCAAAATCGGGCGGCGGGGATTATAATTAAAGATAATAAGATACTGCTAATGCGGCGGGTTAAAGGGGGTAGAGAGTATTTTGTCTTTGGCAGAAAAGAATTTTATTTTTTGATTAGCGACTTTTCCGGGGAGGTGGAGCTTTCAGGCCAGGAGAAGCAGATGATGAATAAAAACAATCAGTATTATCCAATTTGGAAAACACTTGACGAATTCAAGGGTCTAACTAATTTTTTTCCGCAACAAGCCAAGCAAAATGTTGAAAAATTAATTGGAAAATAATTTAAATATGGTTTATCGTTTATCAAATGGAAAAATATTAGATGAAAAATGGCTTTTTGTCGCGATGATTGATGATAATATTTTTAACCGTTATTTTTTGGATATTGCAACGGGAAAAGTTAAATTAATTTCAGAGGAGTTTGATATTGGGCCGGATAAGTTATTAAAGCCCATTAAAAGTAAATTGGGGCAACGATATTTTGAAATTCCAAAAATTTCAAGAGCTAAAAGATATTCTTGGATGAAAGAGTTTACCGAGCAAATGGTAGATAGCGAGATACTGTTTAAAAAACTAAAGTTTATTTTACGCAAAAGCAGGGATTTTCAATTTTTTGAAAAAGTTCTTTATAATGATGGGAGCTGGGTGTGGGGTTGGGTGCAGTGGAAAGTTTTTGAGTTAGCTGATGAACTAGAGGATTGGTTGGTTGAAATAGATATTGATGTTAAAGAGGAGTGTGATTATGACGACGATTGTTTATTATGTCAGATGATGAAGAAAGCCGATGCGGACGGAAAAGATCCAACCCTATCAGAAACTAAGGCCGCTTTTTTAAAGGTAAAGCAGCAGGGCGGTTTTGTCGGCGGGGAATGTTTTGATAAGCGCCATAACTTAGAGAAATAATCTTATGAAATTCAATAAGTTGATTCCGGAGTTGGCGGTGGCGGATTTGGGGAGGAGTTTGGAGTTTTATGCCAAGGTGCTGGGGTTTAAGGTTGAATACACCAGAGACGAGTCGGGGTTTGCTTTTCTTTCGTTGCAGGGCAATCAAATTATGATTGAGCAGACCTGGCATCGTTGCGCAAAAACAATTACCCTATTTTTGTTGAGTCGCAAGAAAACTGGTACCGGCAAGGCAATCGCTTGGTGGGCAACAAAGAGTTTTTGGTTCAAGACCACGACGGCTATTTATTAAGATTTTTTGAAAATTTAGGCAGTAAGAAATTAAAATAATTTATGGCGAGCAATGAACAAATGAAAAATCTTGCCTTTGTGGATGGGCAAAATTTATACATGAATACAGCGAAGAAAGAAGAGGGCTCTTGGAAGGTTGACCTTGCGCGTTTTCGAGTTTATTTAGAGAAAAAATATAATGTTGATAAGGCCTATTATTTTTTAGGATATGTCCAAGAAACGAACCAAGAATTATACGAGGAAATCCAAAACGCTGGTTTTGTTTTAATATTTCGCGAGCATAATCCAGCGATGCTTGGGAAAAAGAAAGGAAATGTTGATTCTGATATTATTTTTAATATCATGAAAAAGATGTATAAACAAGAATATTTCAATAAAATTATTCTTGTTTCTGGAGACGGCGATTATAAGTTGTTAGTTGATTTTTTAATTGAGGAAAACAAATTTGAGAAAATAT
>JAPLWE010000059.1:0-9138 GCA_026396705.1 Candidatus Gribaldobacteria bacterium | reverse complement strand
AGAAAATATAGGTCGTCTCTGTATAAACAATTATCCAATAATTATTTTGCCTATTTAGACGATAAAGATATCAAAAGCAAAATTGGTAAAAAGTAGCATAAAACAAAAGAGAGGGGTGCCTTAGGCATTACCTTTTGGACCCCCTCTCGTCTGAATGTCTGTATGTTAGCAAGGAAATATACCTTTGTCAAGATGAGGATTTATTGAGGTTTTTTGAGCATTTGGGCGATAAGAAGTCAAAAAATTAATTAAAAAATAAATATAAAAATTATGAAAAAACAATTTACACAAGAGGAGGCTAGAGAAATAGGGGAAAATATTGGGGTGGATTTTGGGGTGTATGATTTGGAGGAGTTTAGAATGGGCTTGGGGGTGGAGATTTACACCCGTTTAGAAAGAATGGAAAAAGAAGCGGAGGGCGAGTAAAAATTAAAATAAAATTATGAGAAATATTGAAAACAAAAGCGAGGAAAACGAGGTAGTAAAAGAAAAAGCAATCGATATGGAAGTTGCTGAATTTCTTGCCAAACATATAGATAACCCTTGTAGCGTAGAAACAGCAGATGGCGTTAAAAATATCAGGGTTTTTATATTAAAGAGGCAAAAAGAATGCTTTCTGAAATGACCGACGAGAACGCTAAAAAGTTTTTAGAGCTTAAAATTAAAGAATACGAGTAGATGAGATCAATTTTTGAAAAATATTTAGGGCAAGAAGTAGAGATTGTGGTGGATAGGCCGTTGGGCAGTAAGCACCCCAAGTTTGATATGGTTTATCCTATCAATTATGGCTATGTCCCTAACACCAAGGCGCCCGATGGCGAAGAAATTGACGCTTATATTTTGGGCGTGGAAAAACCTGTTGAGAAATTTGAGGGCAGGGTTATTGCTATAATCCATCGGCTTAATGATAATGACGACAAGTTAGTGGTGGCTTCAGTGGGGGAAAACTTTTCCGATGAGCAAATTAAAGAATTAACAAATTTTCAAGAACGCTATTTTAAGTCAGAAATTTTAAGATAAGAGATGTTAGATAAAACGGAGAAAGAAGCGGAGGGCGAGTAAAATAAACTTAAAATGTGATTTGGGCTTGACATTGCATTTCGTTTTATCTATAATATGATAGATAAAGCGAAACGGACAATTTAGGCAAATATGACTAAAAAATTACAAAGCATAGAAGTAGAAGAAAAACTGAAAGCTTTGGGATTAGTGGTGTTTACGCCTCGGGAATTTCAAGGTGTTTTTGGCGTGGCGCAAAAAGCCGCTTCTATGTTTATCTTAAATAATGTAAAAAGCGGTTTATTTATAAAATTGCGCAACAATTTTTACGCCATTAAAGACAGCAATCACGATTATTTCTTTATTGCCAATAAATTATATCAACCTTCGTATATATCGCTGGAAACAGTTTTATCGCATTATAAAATTATTCCCGAAGTAGTGTATGGCACTACTTCTATTACCACCAAAGCCCCTCGGGAATTTAGAACTCCCATAGGCAATTTCACTTACCAACATATCAAAATCGAAGTGTTTACTGGTTATAAACTGCAAGAAATTGACAGATATAAAGCATTAGTAGCTGAACCAGAAAAGGCCTTGGCGGATTATTTATATTTTGTTGATCTTAAAAAAATATTGTTGAATGATCGCTTAAAATTGAAGAGTATCAATAAGCCAAAATTAATTGAATACGCCAAGTTATTTAAAAGGCCGGGCATGCTGGAACTTATCAATAAAATTTATGTTGACTCGCGCCAATCTCGAACAATTTACTAAACAATCGCAAACTAAGCTGGAAAATGTGCTTAGAGAATACTGCCAGCATTTGTTTTTGTCATATTTGTATCAACAGCCACGATCAGAGGCATTGCTATTTAAGGGTGGCACGGCTTTGCGTATTGTTTTTCACAGTCCTCGCTATTCTGAAGACCTTGATTTTACTGGAGTTAAAATTACTCAACATGAAATTGAGGAGCTTTTCATTGGCGCTTTAGCAAACATAGAAAAAACTGGTATTCGGGTAGAGATTAAAGAGGGTAAGAGTACAACGGGTGGGTATTTGGGTATTATTGAATTTGACATTTATAATAAGCAAATTGAAATTTATTTTGAAGTTTCGTTACGAAACAATAAACAGATTGTTGGGGTTAGGCAATTCATTGAGAATGATTATATACAACCATATACTTTAGTATGCCTGCCTAATGAAATACTTATAAAAGGCAAGTTGGAAGCGTTAATAGCTCGACATAAACCGAGGGATTTTTATGATTATTTTTTCCTTCTGTCTGGCAATTACCCAATTGTGAAAGAAAAAGAAAGCTTAGGCCAAGCGCTTAAATTATTGCGAGAGTCAAAGATTGATTTTCGGCGCGAACTCCGCGAGTTTTTGCCTGTGGGACACTTAATGCATTTGCAGGATTTCAAAAAAATTTTAGAACAAAAGATACTAAACTTTGATAAGCAATAATAGTGTTGGAAATTTTAAGATAAGAAATGAATAGGGGTGGAGATTTACACCCGCTTAGAAAGAATGGAAAAAGAGGCGGAAGGGGGCTCTTAAGCTTGAATAGTTCCAAAGAATGTTATTTTTAACATTTTTTGGAAATATCATAAATAGCAAGCAAAGTTGTAAATTATTATACCCGCTCAAAAAAACGGAAAAAGAGGTGGAGGATCTAAATAGATAATTTTATGTATTCATTGCCAAATGGTTTAAAAATAGATCACGATGGTTTGATTGATGGAATAAACGACACGGTTGTTTCCCATAAGTATTATTTTGATACTTTAACAGGACAGGTTGGACTTGTTAAAGAAAGTAAAAATAAGGGGAAATCTAAAAAGCTTAATGAAAAGCGATATTTTTTGGTGCCTAAAATATTAAAAAGCGATAAAAAGATTTGGGCAGACGAATTGATTAAGGAAATGGTTTGGAGAGAGGATAGCCTTTTAGCGAGTTCTCTTAATAGGGAATTAAACAAAGAAGGCAGAGGTTTCGACGCTTTTTTTAAAATCTTGAAACAGAGCGATTATATTTACGGCTGGTGTGAGTGGGAAAGCCATTATCTTTATGAGAGAATGCTTGATTGGTTTGACACATTGCCTGTGGAAATAAAAGAAGATTTCGACGACTTAGATGATGATTGCCCCTTGTGTCAGCTAATGAAAAACGGCAACCATAGCATAGAAGATTTTAAAATGGCCACGAAAAAGATGCCAAAAAATAAAGTTATTTTTAACAATGAAAATATGAAACAAGACAAAAGAACGCTTTACTATGATGCTCTGGACTTGTTGGATAACGGCAAAGAAGGGGCAAAGCAAGCGTTAAAACTTTTAGTTGAAGCTTTAGAGATAGACCCAGATTTTGTTCAAACTTACATTGGGCTTGTTTCTGTTTATGGCATGTTGGGAAAAAATACTGAAACGCGAAAGTGTATTAAGCAAGCATTTGAGAAAACAAAAAAGTTATTTCCAAAATGGCCAAAGAGTATGTCTTGGGGTGATTTAGACAACAGAGCGTATATGAGAGCAATCCAGTATATGGGAGATGATTTGACGGACTCTGGTGATAAAGATGGGGCGATCGAGCTTTATAAATTATTGTTAAAAATGAACCCAAATGATAATCAAGGCGTGCGGTATACTTTAGCTGGTTTATATGCTGGGATATCGGGGAGCGAAGTAAATGAAATGTTTGATGAAGGAAATAATAAACATGATTGGAGTAAGTTGGAAAAATTAGTTGATACACAAAATAAAAAGTATTTGTTTTGGAAGAAAACAAAATAGGCATAAAATTAAGGTGGGGAGAATTGTTGGCCCTTGCCCTTTCCAAGCAGTTGAATAGACGGCTTCCCGCCTATTTACTTGCAAGGTCCGTAGAAAGAACCTTCAGGGTCTCCCAATTACTGGGGCCTCTGCAGTAGTTTTTTATCAGCCGGCATTTAATTGGCTGTATTATAACCATTTTTTGGCCCCGAAGCTCGCCTGTTTTGCCTCAGCACTTGCCGTTGGCAACTTGATTCTTCATTAAGTCAGGTGCCGCTTTACCCCTGCGTAACGGGTTGTTCAGCCACACCTTAATTTTAAGCTCTATACTATTAAGACGATTTTTAATGAAAAATGTTACAAAGTAAAAACTTTATGAAATTCAATAAATTAATTCCAGAATTAAGTGTGGCAGATTTTGAAAAAAGTTTGGATTTTTATACAAAAGTTCTTGGGTTTAAGGTTGAATACGAAAGAAAAGAATCAAAGTTTGCTTTTATTTCTTTAAGTGGCAGTCAGATTATGATTGAGCAAGTTAACAATGCTTGGAGTGCTGGCGAATTACAATATCCTTTTGGCCGCGGAGTAAATTTTCAAATAGAGGTGAAAAGTATTAATATAATGTTAGAACTACTGCGTGAGAATAATTACCCGATTTTTGTTGAGCCACAAGAAAATTGGTATCGGCAAAATAATCAACTATTGGGCAATAAAGAATTTTTAATAAAAGATCCCGATGGATATCTATTAAGATTTTTTGAAAATTTGGGCAATAAAAAATTAAAATAAGTTTATGAAAATAATTAAAAAGAAAACTTGGCCTGAGTATTTTGAGTTGGTGTTGGCTGGTAAGAAAAAGTTTGATTTAAGGTTAGCTGATTTTGATATTGAGGAGGGCGACATTTTGGTGCTTGAAGAGTGGGATCCTCAAACAAAAGAATATACTGGAAGAAAAATTGAGAAAAAAGTTGATTATGTTTTGAAGCTTCGTCTTGATGATTTTGGCCAGAAGGAAAAAATAGAAAAAGACGGGTTGCTTGTAATTCAGTTAGGGCAAAGTTATGAAAAAAAGTAAGCAAAAATCACAAGTAATTATTTATCAAGCCAAGTCAGGGGCTATCGAGCTTCGGGGAGATTTTTCGCGTGAAACAGTATGGGCCACACAAGCGCAAATAGCCAAGATTTTTGATGTTACGCCTCAAAATATTACACTCCATTTACGCAATATCTTTAAAGAGAATGAGCTTAATAAAGAGTCAACTTGTAAGGAATTCTTACAAGTTCAAACTGAGGGAGGCAGAGAGATTAAAAGAAGCGTAAAAATATATAACCTTGATGCTATTATTGCTGTTGGGTATCGAATAAATTCAGTTGTTGGCACTAAATTTCGCCAATGGGCGACTAAAACCTTGAGAAGCTATGTCGTGGATGGTTTTGCTGTGAATAAAAAGCGAATTGCGGTGAATTATGCCCAGTTTTTGAGTGTGGTGGAGGATATTAAAAAACTTTTGCCGGCTGGGTCGGTTGTAGATGCGGAAGACGCAGTTGAGCTTGTGTCGCTTTTTGCAGACACTTGGTTGTCGCTTGATGCCTACGATAAGGGCGTTTTGCCAAAAGGAAAGCTTACAAGGAAAAAAGTTTTATTAACAACAGAAAAAATTTCTAAAAGTTTGGCTGGGCTAAAAATAGAGCTTATGCGCAAGTCGGAAGTGACTGATATTTTTGGCAAGGAGAGAAGCGAGGGTTTTGTGGCTGGGATTATTGGCAATGTGATGCAATCTTTTGGCGGTAAAGAATTATACGAAAGCGCAGAAGAAAAGGCGGCCCACCTTTTATATTTTATGGTAAAAGACCATCCTTTTCTTGATGGCAATAAAAGAAGCGGGGCGTTTGCTTTTGTGTGGTTTTTAAAGCAAGCCAGTATTTTAGACGTGTCCAAGCTTACTCCTTCTGCTTTAACTGCTTTAACGATTCTTGTTGCATGCAGTGACTTAAAAGACAAAGATAAAGTTATTAGCTTAATCTTAAATCTTATTGCGAAAAAATAAAAAACAAATTTATGGCGACAAATCCACCAAAGGGGCCGGGCAGGGTGGGCGCGGTAAAAAATCGCGATCAAGTTCACAATCCTAAGAATGTTCGCTGGACCAAACGAGGCGAACAGCGCTTGTTTATAGATCAAAAAGCCGATGTTAAACCATTTAAGGGCGTGCGCAAGATTAATAAATAAAAATTCCCGGGGCAATGCTGTTGATTGCCTCGGGTTTTTTGTTCGTTCCGATTAAAAATTTGATCATTGTTATCTCTGTCTCGTTTTGACGGATCCCCAAGTGGTGGCGAGAGTTTCTTTTACCTCAACGCCGTAAGCTGAAACCTCGATTATTAGCTTGGGGTGCGACTCAATACTAACATTCTCTTTAGAGGCAAAAACTTTGGTGCCCAAGGTTGCCGCGTGTGGCCTTGGTTCTCGTAAGATTACGCCAAAATTTTTGCTAGGATTCTGTATCCAATACTGGCACATGCCGGTGATGTCCCATTGATAAGGGCCAATATCGCCAGCGATTTCAATAGTATCGCTGGGTTTTGATACAAAATCCTTGTCAGGCGAGTCAGCTCCGAGTGCATCCCAGAGCTCATTGTCAGCGCCGGTCCATTGCCCGCACACCTCGTCTTTCTTGGCGGCTACCCCATCAATGCCAACGCCAGTGCCTTCTTTCCATTGCTTAAGCAATTGGTGAGCGGCAACAGATTTTTTGTTAGCACCATTTCTAGTGCTAGTCAGGTTCATCTCTAGGGTCGCTTTTGCGATAACTGCATTTCTTGCAACTTCAGATAGATTGAAGTAGACCAAATATGACTTGCCATCTTTATTAGCTGGGTCATATTCACAACATTCGTTTTCAATATTGCCACCCATATTGTTGCTACTGTTAGCAGTATATTCGGTAATATGGGTATCCATAGCAGCTTCGTAGCCATTAGCGCCGAATTGAAACGATAAAGTTTCTTTGGCGCTCGATGTTGCAGTTGTAGCAAAAATTAGAAACAAAACGATTAGGACGCTTTTTAATATTTTCATTACTATTTTCCTTTCTTTTATTGGAACGAACAATATCAACTACTTTTCTTTTATACTCTTATATTAGCTTTGTCAATTTTTGTTTTTTAATAAAATAGCAGTTTTTTGCTGGAGATGTTAAAATAAAAAAACGATAAAAATATGAAAGCATTGCTTAAGCAGTATTTTGGGTATGATGATTTCAAACCATTGCAGGAAGAAATTATCAATAAAGTCCTTCAGCAAAAGGATTGTTTTGTTTTAATGGCCACTGGGGGTGGCAAATCTCTTTGCTATCAGTTGCCAGCTTTAAAGCTTGATGGGTTAACTTTGGTTATTTCGCCTTTAATTTCTTTAATGAAAGACCAAGTAGACGCACTCAAGGCTTGTGGCATTAGGGCCGAGTTTATTAACTCTTCGTTAACGCCCAAAAAGATTTCGGAAATTTACAGCCAGCTAAAAAATAACGAGGTAAAAATTTTATATGTGGCCCCCGAGAGATTTGGCTTGGAGGGCTTTAATAATTTTTTGAAAAGTTTAACCATAAGCTTGATTGCAGTAGATGAGGCTCATTGTATTTCAGAATGGGGGCACGACTTTAGGCCCGACTACCGCAATTTAAGCTTGTTAAAAGAGAGGTTTCCGCAAGCGCCCTTGATTGCTTTAACAGCCACCGCCACCAGAAAAGTTAGGGAGGATATTATAAGTCAATTACAATTAGAAAAAGCTCATTTTTTTATCTCTAGCTTTAACCGAGAAAATCTACAGATTAGCGTTGTAGAAAAAAAGCAGGCGTTTCCTAAGTTGGTTAAATTGCTTGAGAAATATAGAAATGAATCGGTTATTATTTATTGTTTCTCTAGAAATGACACCGAAGCGATTGCCTCTGACTTAAGGGCCAATAATTTCAACGCGCAGGCTTATCATGCTGGTTTGGGGGCCAAGCAAAGAAGTTCAGTGCAAGAGCTTTTTATTAAAGATGAAGTGAATATTATTGTGGCCACCATTGCTTTTGGTATGGGCATAGATAAGCCTGATGTAAGGCTGGTGGTGCATTACACCTATCCCAAAACCTTAGAAAATTATTATCAAGAAATTGGCCGAGCTGGCCGAGATGGCTTGAAAAGCGAGTGTGTCATGTTTTATACTTACGCTGACACCAGAAAACACGAATTTTTTATTGATCAGATAGAAGATGCTTATTTACGAAGATTGTCTCAAGAAAAGTTAAACGCAGTCATAAATTTTGCTGGGCTATCAACCTGCCGTAAAAAATATTTGTTAAAGTATTTTGGGGAAGACTTAAAGGATGGCAATTGCGGGGGGTGCGATGTTTGCTTGCAAGGTGAAAAAAAGATTGACCTTGTTTATAACCAAGAATTATTTGAAGAGTTGAGGGCTTTAAGAAAAAATTTAGCTATGCGAGAACATGTTCCGCCTTTTGTTATCTTTGGCGATGCTACCTTACAAGAAATGGCTTGCTACTTGCCAACCGACCAGGAGGCTTTTAGCTGTATCAACGGCGTTGGAGCCAAAAAGCTAGAGCTATTTGGCGATATTTTTTTAAGTGTTATTAATAATTTTGTGCAAAAAAATAATTTATGAGTCAATATTATAACGCGCAACACACAAGGGGGCTATATGACCCCAAAGCAAAAGAGCCGTTTAAGCTGTCTCGCTCAAAGATAGATATGTTTTTGAAATGCCCAAGGTGTTTTTATTACGATCGTCGTTTGGGCATTAGCCAGCCACCCGGATTTCCTTTTACCTTAAATTCGGCGGTGGATAGCTTGCTTAAGCAAGAGTTTGATGTTTATCGCGCCAAGGGCACCCAACATCCCTTGCAGAAAAAATATAAAATTGACGCTCGGCCAGTGCCTCACGATGATTTGGCTAAGTGGCGCCATAATTTTACTGGCATTCAATACTTGCACCAGCCAACTAATTTTTTGATTACCGGGGCGATTGATGATTTGTGGCAAAATTCGCAGGGCGAGTATCTGGTGGTTGATTACAAAGCCACTGCCAAAGCCGAAGAAATAACCGAGTTGAATCAGGGTTGGCACATTAGCTATAAAAGACAGATGGAGGTTTATCAGTGGCTTTTGAGGCAAAATGGTTATAAAGTTTCTTCTACTGGCTATTTTGTTTATTGCAATGGTATTGCAGACGCGGCAGCTTTTGACCAAAAACTAGAATTTAGAGTTAATTTAATCGCCTACACTGGGGACGATTCTTGAGTGGAAAAAACTATTATTGAGGCTCATCAGTGCTTGAATGGCAAGAAAATTCCTCCAGCCAGC
>JAPLWE010000017.1 GCA_026396705.1 Candidatus Gribaldobacteria bacterium | reverse complement strand
TAAGAGAGACCAGAGATTTTCGTTCCCAATTCAAAAGCAGCCAGCAATTTTTCGTTTTTAGAAACAATATTTTTTTGCTGTTCTGGTTTTTTGGTTCCAAACAGGGTAACAGCTATGGCTACGAGCCCAATCAAGACAATAGATAGAAGGGTTATTAAAACTTTTCGTTTTTCCATATTTTTTTAATTTATCTAATTCTATCACAAGCCAACAGGAAATCAATTTTTTTATGAAGCCCGCCAAAACAAAACTAATTCCACTCAACTTGCGATCGCAAGCGAAGCGTAATGGTTTTTTTATTTATTGAGCATTATTGATTTTTTGCGGTGGGGGCGTAAAATTAAATAGGGATTAGTGAAATTTTATGCAAAAACTTTATTGTTATGTGGACGAAACTGGGCAAGACACCAAGGGCAGATTGTTTTTGGTTGCGGTGGTTGTTTTAGTTAGTGATCGGGAAAATCTTAGAGCTAAACTTCGCAAAGCGGAGCAAGTAAGCGGTAAGGGGATTAAAAAATGGATGAAGGCAACTCATAAACAGCACGAGCAATATATTAAACAAATAATTTCTGATTCCGAATTTTCAAACGCTATTTTTTATACGCGATATGATAATGCTCGTAATTATGTTGATTTAACTATTTTATCAACTGCTAAGGCTATTTTGGGAAAAGCAAAATCGCCATACACGGCGATTGTATTTGTAGATGGTCTTGGTCGCCCCGAGCGTCATCGCTTTGCAGCGGGCTTGCGTAAATTAAAAGTGAATGTTAAAAAAGTGCGCGGTATTAGGGATCAATCAGATGAGTTTGCGCGATTGGCTGATGCAGCAGCCGGGTTTGTGCGTGATAATTTGCAGGGCGATGGAGCAATCCAAAAGTTGTGCCAAACCGCCAAAAGAAATGGCATTATTAAAGAAATTTAAGCAAACAAAAACCCCCTTTTAAGGGGGAACAGCCTATCCATTGCTGGCGCGCAACCCAAGAGTTTTTGGCTCTCCGCAGAACATGACTGCGATAGGGAAGTATTCAGCTGATGTTTAATGTTATATTAGCAAATTTATGGTTGCTTTGTCAAATTTACTGCGTTCTATCTAAAACAAAAACCCCCTTTCAAAGGTGGAACAGTCTAACGCTTTCTTTAATAAAGAAGTAATTTTATGGATTCAAAATTGATAAATGATTTTTTAGGAACATTAAGTAAAGGGAAAAATATTGTCCTTAGCATAGATTTGGATAATACTTTGGTTAATCGTAAAAAAGGCGATAATTATATCCCCGAAGAAACTGTTGAAATAATAAAATTATTAAGACAAGAGCCAGGCATTTATTTAATCCCCAATACTGGGAGAGATATTATTGGTTTTGGTTCATTTGTAAAAGAAAATATAGATTTTTCAGATGCCGTTTTAGGCTCGGGTAGCTTAATAAAGATAGCTTCTTGGGTGATTGCAGAATTAACTAGAGAACCATTATTAATTGTTCCTTTATAAGGGATGGATAGACGGGAGCGGATATTTATATCGCAAATACTCATTACCAAAAAATACTCGCGACGATATCACGCAATACGAAAGTCTTGCTATTAAAAATATTAACTTTTTACAGGGAAAGAATGTTTTGCTTTTGGACGATGTGACTACTTCTGGTAGTTCATTTGTTGCGGGTCTTAAGATATTGGCTTTAGCTAATCCTAAAAAATTGAAGGCATTAGCGATTGCCAAAAAAGCATATTTAAAAGATGTGCCCCTTTCAGGGATATACTAACAAAATTTTGCGGTGGGGGCGTAAAATGAGAATAAGGGCGCAGATATTTACTGCTTCACTGTTGGTCGGGAGATGAAAATGGTAGAATTAAAAAAGCTAAACTTGGAGCTGGAATAGAAATTAAAAAAAATATGGAAAATGAAAGCACTCTATTAAAATGGGTGTTTTTTATATGATAAAAGCCCTTGTTGAAGTAATCGCTAAGGGCTTCGGGTTTAGGTTGATTGGTATCGGACTTTTAATAAATAGCGACTACCCCATTTTTTAAATTTTATTTTCCGATTTTATAATTGCCCAAACATCT
>JAPLWE010000027.1:4246-4647 GCA_026396705.1 Candidatus Gribaldobacteria bacterium | reverse complement strand
TTGCAAGAAGCCAAGCGAGTGCTGAAAATAGGTGGGATATTTGTTTTAACAGTTTGGCAACCAAAAGACAAGCAGTGGAGATTTTTGGGTTTATTGCGCGGTATGGATTTTGGCGATGTGATTGAAAAGTGGTTTGGCAATAACAAAGGCGAGCGATATTTTCATTGCTTTTCAGAGAAAGAGCTGTTAAATTTAGCCAAAGAAGCTGGTTTTGCAGTTATTAAAAGTGGTGTGATCAGCAACGAAAAAGGCAACAGAAATAATATTTATCTTGTTTGCTCCCGTGGCCTAATGGATAAGGCGTAATCCTCCGGAGATTGAAATACAGGTTCGAATCCTGTCGGGAGCACAAAAATTATAGAGTAATTTTTGTGTGCCCGAAGCAAGCTAACTGCTTGGCT
>JAPLWE010000027.1:0-4062 GCA_026396705.1 Candidatus Gribaldobacteria bacterium | reverse complement strand
TGGATAAGGCGTAATCCTCCGGAGATTGAAATACAGGTTCGAATCCTGTCGGGAGCACAAAAATTATAGAGTAATTTTTGTGTGCCCGAAGCAAGCCAACTGCTTGGCTTGCGTCAGGATTCGAACGCCGGAGCATAAAATTTCCAGCAGGAAATTTTGCGAGGCGGTGGCCAGCCCAAGCCGAGCGACGGCGAGGCGAGAGGCGAGGCCGAATCCTGTCGGGAGCACAAAAATTATAGAGTAATTTTTGTGTGCCCGAAGCAAGCCAGTCATTAATAGTGGCTTGTTTTTTTTTGGAAAAAGTAGTTAGATAAAGGCGTTGTCACAGTAATTGAATTATTAGTTTATGGCAACCCCAACCGCGGGGCTCGTGGTGATTGGATCTTTAATTTTCTAAATAGGAGGAGTCTATTATGGCTGAAAGAAATTTCATGGAAATGTTAAAGCAAAAGTGGCAAGAGGGCAAATTTGTGTGTGTTGGGCTGGATAGCGATTATGATAAGATTCCGCAGTCCATCAAAGATTTTTACAACGAGCCATATGGCATAATGGGTTTTAATGAAGAAATCGTTGATGCTACTAAAGATATCGTGTGCGCCTATAAGCCGAATATCGCTTTTTACGAGGCACAAGGTCCGGATGGAATAGACGCCCTTTGGGACACAATTTCTGATATTATTCAAAAGGCGCCCGATGTTCCTATAATCCTAGACGCCAAAAGGGCTGATATTGGAAATACGAACATGGGGTATATTGAATCTGCTTTTGATTATTTAAGAGCTGACGCAATTACTATCAACCCCTATTTTGGAATGGAAGCAGTTCAGCCATTTCTGGATATGGCTAATAAGGGTATTTTTGTTCTCTGTCGCACATCTAATCCAGGAGCTGGCGAGTTTCAAGATAAACTTGTTCAATACAAGAAAGGGAATACAGATATTTTGTCGCCGTTGTATCAATTTGTAGCTGATAATGTGTGCCTGTCTTGGAATAAAAATAAAAACTGCGGATTAGTTGTGGGTGCCACTCAACCTTATGAAATGAAAACAGTGCGAGATTTAGTTGGCGATATGCCGATTTTGGTGCCAGGCGTCGGCGCGCAAGGTGGCGATGTAGAGAAAATTGTTAGAGCAGGTTTAAATGGGCTTGGAACTGGTATTATTGTTAATTCTTCACGAGGTATTATCTTTGCTTCCAATGGCGAAGATTTTGCTGAAGTGGCGCGACAGAAAACATTGGAGCTTCATAATGAAATTACGAGAGTTATTTCAGAAATGGAAAAGGAGGGATAGAAAGTGCATGAAGAAGAAAGGCGGGCAAATATTTTAGATATAAAAAGTGAAGAAGGCCTACGATATCTAAGATCTATGGATGCCAAAGATTTAACAACCGCCGAGTTTGATCACATATTCAAACTTTGTGGCGCTCTCTGGTTACATTCTGGCGATCCTAAAATGCCACACGCGGAACTAACAAGCGGGAAATGCAGTAATGGTTTCATTGATGTTTTACGAGTTTTGAAGAATGCTAATCTTTGCCAGATTTTAGCCCGCGAGCTGATGAACAAGATTTTAAAAACTTGGGATATCGGCGTGGACTGGGTAGTTGGCTCAGACCATGCCGCCGCTACTCTTTCTCACAGTGTCGCTATCTGGTATAACGCGCAACACGATTTTACCGAAAAAATGCCAGATGGTAAGCAATTATGGAAAAGGTTTGCCATTATGCCAGGTGAATTAGTTTTGCAGGTTGAAGAGTTAATAACTACCACGAAAACCTTGCAAGCTGTGAGAAATGGGATTAGAGAGGGTAACTTGTGGCCAGTAGATTTTATTCCGGTTGTTGGAACACTGGTGCATCGTTCCGATGTGTATGAATTTGACGGCTATCCCATTGTTTATTTTGCGCACTATGACATTCAAACATGGGAGCCATCAGAATGCCCGCTCTGCAAAGCAGGCTCTAAACGACTAAGGCCCAAACAAAACTGGGCGGAGTTAATTGGTCAAAAGTAAAGGTGATGAAAATCACAATACAAGTTGCGGGGAGGCTATGGATAAAACCATTCAGCCAACCCGCTCTTTTTGTTTTTGGAAAATTTGGTGTATAATTGCTCAATAAGACAGATTAAAATAATACATAGTAAAGAATATGGTAAAGAAAAATAAAAAAGAAAGCGCTAAAAATTGTAAAGGGCTTTTAGGCGACCATCGTTATAAAATTTGTGTTTCCGGAGCAGCTGATATGAGCTGTTGCTCGCCCAATATTAAAGAGCTGGGTGAGGCTTTGGGTCGGGAAATTGCCGAGCAAGGCTGTGTGTTGCTTACAGGCGCTACCACTGGTGTACCTTATTGGGCCACCAAGGGAGCAAAAAGCGTTGGCGGAGTGAGTATTGGGTTTTCGCCCGCCGGCAGCCGACGAGAGCATGTGAGCACTTATAAACTGCCCACTGAATACTGCGATCTGATTGTTTATACTGGTTTTGATTATGTGGGCCGTGATTTGATTCTAACCAAATCGGCTGATGGTATGATTATCGCTTGTGGTAGAACAGGCACTTTACATGAGTTTACCGTGGCCTTTGAAACCAGAACGCCAGTTGGGGTTTTGCAGGGCTCGGGAGGCACGGCTGATTTGATTGAGCCGGTCTTATCTAAGGGTTATCGGCCCAAAACCAAAATTGTTTATGATACTGACCCTAAAAAATTAGTAGAAAAGTTAATTAAGGCTATTGCTGCTGACCAGCGCAAAACATCAAAAGAAAGGTCGGCGATTTAATTATTAATTATTTATAATATGGCCACAAAGAAAAAAATAGTTAAGCAAAAATTAGTTAAAAAAGTAGTTGTCAAAAAGCCAGCCAAGCCGAAATTAAAGCCCAAAAAAGAAATTTTAGCCGGCGAGGTGACGCATTATTTTGATCATATTAAGGTGGCGGTTATTAAGCTTAAGGCGCCTTTGGTGATGGGTGGGGATATCCGCATTGTAGGCGGGCAAGATACTGATTTCAAGCAAAAAGTTCAATCAATGGAAGTTGAACATAAAAAAATTAGTAAAGCCAAAAAAGGCCAAGAAGTTGGTATGAAAGTCCAAGAAAAAGTTAGAGACGGCTATAAAGTTTTTAAGGTGGATTAAAGCGATTTTAATATAATGAATAAATCAATTCTGGCTTTAGCCACTATTGTTGGCACGATAGTGGGGGCAGGCGTTTTCGCATTGCCCTACATTTTTTCTCAAAGTGGAGTCATCACCTGCCTGCTTTATTTTTTTATTTTAACGCCCGTGGTTATTTTGTTACATTTATTTTTTGGCGAAATAACTCTAAGAACAAAAGAAGAACAGCGCTTAAGCGGTTATACTCAAAAATATTTAGGCAAAAAAGCCAAGCACATAGTGGCCTCATCAGTTATTATTGGTATCTTGGGGTCTTTAGTTGTTTATATTATTTTGGCGGGCGATTTTTTGAGTATTCTTTTTCCGCAATGGCTCTCCCCGGCCCAGTATTCTATTCTTGCTTGGGGGGTTTTGGCCTTTTTAGTTTTTTTGGGCACTCGTTCAGTGGCTTGGGTGGAGGTTTTAATGACCAGCGCGCTTTTTTTAGTGGTGGCGGTTGTTTTAGTTGCTTGCTTGCCTCATTTTAAGATAGTTAATTTGTCATTTTTTAACCCAGCTAAAATTATCTTGCCTTTTGGCATCATTATGTTTAGTTTAGTGGGCTGGTCTTCTGTGCCCGAGGCCGAAGATTTATTAACTGATAAAAGAAAATTAAAAAAGATTGTTATTATAGCGGTTAGCTTGGCAGCTGTTTTTTATTGTTTGTTTGCCATAATTATTAGCGGAGTTACTGGTCAACAAACCAGCCAAGAGGCCTTAAAAGGTTTGGTGAATGTCTTGGGCTATAAAGTAATGATTTTTGGGGCTTTGTTTGGGCTTTTGGCAGTGGTTACATCTTTTTTAACTTTAGCTAATTACTTAAAAAACACTTTTACTTTTGACTACAAGCAACCACGATATTTGGCGTTTTGTTTAGCTTGTGTTTTGCCTTTGTTTTTATTTTTATTG
>JAPLWE010000011.1 GCA_026396705.1 Candidatus Gribaldobacteria bacterium | reverse complement strand
GACAAAGAATCAAAGCAAAGTAAAAAATCCAATTAAGGGCGCGATCAATAATGCCTGCCTCTCCCCCATGAGGGTTGCTCCGCGAGCACAAGCAGGCAATGCCCGGCGGCATTGTATTGGTAACCGTATCTTTACAATAATCAACGCAGTTATCTGAAGCGACTGCTGGATAAGCAAAAAAAGCAAAATTAAAAATCGTGAAAACTAATAACAAACTTAAAAAAAATTTCTTAAAAATCATATTTATCCAACTAAAATCATTTTAATGATGGCAGTGATGCCTCGGGCGAATAAGATTATGGCAAAGCCAATGGCGGTCCACTGAATAATGCTGGTGCCCAACTTGGTTTGCTTGGGATTGCCCGCGGAAGTTAAAAACACCGCCGCCCCGATAATAATCATTAAGGGAGCTAAAATAATACTTAAATAAAAAATATAATTAACCGCCGCCATAATAAACTCCTCAACGCTGGTGTGGGTGGAAAATGGGCAAACAACGGCGCTACAGGTAACTGGTGTGAACCTAATTACTTCTGCCTTTGTTAGAGGATCTATCTCTCTACCCTTAACCATCTGTGTAGGAAAACAAGTACCTTTTTCACCAGCGGCTCCACAGGTACTATCACCCCTACAACAACAACATTGTTCAGTAGCAGAACAATTAGCGCTCGAGGCAACTTTATTAGAAACACTACTAACTGTGCAAGAATTGCCCGAGGCTAAAACCGGCGTGGCCAAACCGCTCAAAAAAAAGAGCAACAAAAATAAAGCGCAAAATTTTTTAAGAGGCAACATATTAGTTTTTGGTGAACACCAAGCCGTAGTGATAAAGCTCTACGGGCAATTCTTGGGCAAAATCAAAATTAGCTTGGCTAGCCAGCGCTTTTACTTCGCTGGCGGGCAAACGGCCTTCTTTGGGGCCAAAGCCAGGCCCGGGCAACCAATCAACCACCAACAATTGGCCACCAGACTTCAAAACACGAGCTATTTCCTTAAAGGCCGATGGCCTATCTTCAATCTGGAACAAAACATTAGTCACTAAAGCGAAGTCGCACGATCCACTGGCCACCTTGGGCAAGCCCTGCTCAATGTCGCCCAGCATTGTCCGCACATTGGTAATCCCGGCATGTCTAGCTTTGCCCTGCAAAGCCGATAAAGGCTCTTCTAAAATGTCTACCGCGAAAACCAAACCATCTTGCAAAATTTTCGCCAAAGGCAAAGTCCAGCCCCCGCTCCCCGCGCCAACATCAATGGCAGTCATTTCTTTGGCCAAATTTAATTGCTTAAGAGTTTCCTCGGGATTAACAAACATAAATTTTGTGTGTAATTATGTAAGGAACTCGGTTCCTTACAATTCTTTATTGGCTGATTCTTCAGCTACCAAGACAGCAGTCAAGCAAGTGCCTGAAGCCACTTTATCGCCAGCAGCAAGACGCATCACTCGCACGCCCGAAGCAGCTCGGCCATGAATAGAAATAGCTTTTAGAGCGCTTCTGATAACTTGGCCCTTTTTGGAAATCACAATCAAATCCTCGTCGTCGGGTTCTAAAATCTTAGAAAAAACAATTTTACCGGTTTTTTCATTGATCTTGGCCGCCTTGATACCACTACCGCCGCGATGCTGAAGCCGATATTCCTCAATATCAGTCCTTTTGCCGTAGCCGTTCTCTGCAATAATCAACAAATAATTCTTGTTTTCATTTTTATTTTTTG
>JAPLWE010000062.1 GCA_026396705.1 Candidatus Gribaldobacteria bacterium | reverse complement strand
ATTGACATAAAAAGGATTGAATATCTTGCTTTCCAAAGAAAGCGCTCTACTTAAAGAGCTACCTGTTTCTAAAGCCTCGGACATTTTAATAAGCTTCTGCTTAAAAAACTGTTTAGTAGTTTGTGAAGTCAATGCCCGCAAGGCCTCTAACGGCGGAATGGCCGACTTAAGCATAATACTAAATTGCCGAGTAAACATCACCAAGTCCTTGCTGGAAATACCCGAACCTATATTAAAAGACAACTTCGCGCGAAGCCCACCGCTTGCTTGCAAAGAAATCACATAGAGACCATGCTTTTCTAAAATATCCAAAGCAGCCTTCTTAGAAGAGGCTTCAATTTCTCCTTTTTGTTCTTCGCCTGTTTGGTTGCGAGCTTTATAGAAAAACTTCATTAATTTATTGAGAATGATTATTAAACCTTAGCAAACGAGCTTTTAATTCTTCGGGGCTAAGAGAATACTTCAAAGCAGTGTCTGATGAAATAATATTAAGGGCGGCTAAATCAGCCAAGTGTTTATTCAAAGAGTTCATACCAGCTTGCCCAGATGTTTCAATAATAGAAGAAATCTCGTGCACCTTATTTTCACGAATCAAATTAGCCACCGCCGCGCTATTGAACATAATTTCACAAGCCGGAATAAACCCTTGATCAACTCTAGGCACTAAACGTTGTGAAACTACCCCCAGTAAAACCGCCGCCAATTGAGCCCTAATTTGATTTTGCTGATGAGCGGGAAAAACATCAATCAAGCGATGGATAGTTTGACTGGCCGAGTTAGTATGCAAAGTGGAAAAAACCAAATGGCCTGTTTCGGCGGCGGTAATGGCGGTAGAAATGGTTTCTAAATCGCGCATCTCGCCCACCATAATCACATTGGGGTCTTCTCTTAACGATGATTTAAGCGCTCGAGCAAAACTTAAGGTGTCTCGGTAAACCTCGCGTTGATTAATTAAACACTTGTCTTGCTTAAAAATATATTCTACTGGATCTTCAATGGTAATAATATGCTCGCATCTCTGATGATTAATTTCGTCAATAATGGCCGCTAGAGTGGTTGACTTACCTTGCGAAGTAGGACCAGTAATTAAAACAAAGCCTTGCTTAGCCAGAGCAAATTGGTGCAGTATTGGGGGCAAATCTAAGTCATCAATAGTTTTAATGTCAGAAGAAATTATTCGCAAAGCCGCGCTGCAACAGCCTCTTTGCCAAAAAACATTTACTCGAAAACGCACTCCTTCTTCTACTTCATAGGCAAAATCTGCTTCTTTCTCTCTTAAAAATTTATCCCGTTGAACTTCGGTCATCAACTCCATCGCCAAACCCTCTGATTCTATAGCTGTCAATTTTTTTTCACCTTCCATTTCAATCAAGTGCTTGGTTATACGCAAAATTGGCGGGTAACCAGCCGACAAATGTAGATCCGAAGCGCCTTTTTGAATAGCGATTGCTAACAACCGCCTTATTTCTTTATGAAAATCCATAGGTTAATAATTAATAATTAATTATTAATAATTTTTTTAACTTCCTCAACAACTTCTGAAGGAGTGTAATTAGCTTTAATAAGATATTTGTCAGCCCCCATTTGTAGCCCTCTTTCCACTTCAGCTTTTTGCCCTAAATTGCTAAAAATAACCACTTTTGTTTCATTATGAATGGGCGGCTTTTTAATTTCCGACAAAATTTTCCAACCATCAATGTCTGGCATAACAATATCCAAAAGCACTAAATCAAAAACATTTCCAGTAAATAATTCCAAAGCCTTTCCCCCGCTATCAGCGCAAACCACTTCAAAGCCAAATTGTTGCAATTTTTTGCTGTAAATATCCACTAAAAAAGGGTCGTCTTCTACTAAAAGAATTTTTTTGTTGGCCATATAAATAAAATTTAATTTTTTAATTTTCAGTAGTGGTGCGTATTACTTCTTCCAAAGAAGTAATCCCCTCCAATGCTTTGATAATACCATCTTCTTCCATGGTAAACATACCTTTTTTACGGGCAACCGCAAAAATTTCCCGCTCGCCGCTTTTATTCAATATTAATTCAGCCAAATCATCGTCTATTTCTAATGATTCAAAAATGCCGATGCGCCCACTGTAACCAGAATTATTACATTTAACGCAACCAACCGCTTGAAAAACCGTCATTTCTTCAATGGCCTTGGCCGAACGCTCTTTTTCGGCTATTGGCAAAGGTTCTATTTTTTCGGAAACATATTTTCTCAACTCACCACTCAAGGCTATCTTTTTTTTGCAAAAAGGGCAAAGAATTCTCACTAATCTTTGAGCTAAAACTGTATTTAAAGAAGCTGGTATAAGAAATGGCTTAATATTCATATCAATCAAACGCGCAATAGCCCCCACTGCCGAATTAGTATGCAAGGTGGAAAAAACCAAATGACCAGTTAAGGCGGCCTGCACGCCCAAATTAGCTGTTTCTTCGTCTCTGATTTCCCCCACCATAATAATATCTGGATCTTGACGCAAGATTTGCCGCAAACCATTAACAAAAGTATAACCAATGTCAGCATTGACCTGCGATTGATTAACGCCCGCCATAAAATACTCAATAGGATCTTCCAAAGTGACAATATTCACTTCTTCATTGTTGACCAGTCTCAACATAGAATACAAGGTAGTTGTTTTACCAGATCCCGTAGGTCCAGTCACTAAAATCATTTTGTATGGCAATGTAATGGCTTTTTCCATCAAAGTTAAATTGTGTCCAGCCAAGCCTAAATCAGATAATTTTTTTATACCCGATGAGGCGTCTAAAACTCTTAACACAACTTTTTCGCCCAAAGATGTGGGTAAAGTAGAAACACGGAAATCAACTAGCTTTTGTTCAACTTTAATTGAAAATCGGCCATCTTGGGGCAAACGAGTCTCATCAATTTTTAAGCGGCTCAAAATTTTTATCCTACCCACCACGGCCGCGTGCACGCTCTTAGGCAGAATCAAAGAAGAATAAAGAACACCATCTAAACGATATCTCACCCGCAACTGGTCTCTTCCAGGCTCAATATGAATATCCGAAGCGTCGCCTTCCACGGCCTGACGCAAAATTACTGAAACAATTTTAATAGTAGGCGCCTCTTCAACCAAACGATTAAAATCGCCTTTATTGTTGGCTGAAGATTCTTTTTCTTCAGAGGAAAGGTCATCTTCTTCTTTCAGGGTTGCTAAAGCTTGCTTAACTTCTTTTTCAGCAGTTTGATATTTGCCAAAGACTTTTTTGAAATCCGAAAGAGTAATTAAATAAATTTGCGGGGATAGTTTTTGTTGGCGCACCAAAAACTTCAAGGCTTCTTGAGCTTGTTGGTTTTCCGGATAAACCATACCCACTACCAAAATATTATTATTTCGCTCAATGCCCAAAGGCGTTATTTTATAAAAATCAGCTGATTCACGCGGAATAATAGAAAGGACTTCATGGGGAATATTTTCAGGCAAATCTTTGCGTAAAGGTATGCCCAAAGCTTCAGCCTTCCAACGAAAAAATTCAGCCTCTTTGGTGGCATCTTTGGCAGTCATTAGCTCTTCTAATGTTTTGCCTTTTTCAGTAACCTCTTTTTGCCAAACAATTGCTTCTTCTTTGGTAAAAAACTTTTTTTTGATGAGAAATTGATAAATATCCATAAATTGTGAATGTTAAGGAATGGAAGTTGCGTTGGTGGAGGTCGTGATAATTGATGGGGAGCTGGTGGCCGTGGTGGTGGCGATTTCTTCGTTTAGCGGATATGGTTCAAAGGGGTTATCTCGGCCGACTAGTTTCGGAGTTTCTACGGCTATGAATGGCTTTAAGTTTTCTACTTTCAAATTACCCAAATTTTTAATAGACAAAATAGCATCGGATAGTTGAGGAAGTTGTCCTAGCAACAAAGATGTTTGGGGCAAAGATGTTTGGGGCAAAACCGTTGGCTTGCTCAATAAACGCTGAACCAACAAGCCGATGGCCACTAAAAATAATCCTATGGTTAAGTATTTAACTATTTTATCTTGAAAAATATTGGCCATAGTTAATAAGAATAAGTTTTTACTGAAATAATAAAGTCGTTGCCATTATTTTTATTCTGTCCAACCAACACTTTCGCTTCTGATGAGGCTTGAAAATTAATCCTCCCCACATCTAAAATTCTTGAAGATGTTTCTAAATTTTTCAAAAAATTTTCAAACGAAGCTATGTTGCCATTTAATGTTAAATTAAAAGCCGTTGTTTTAATAAAACTAGCAATAGTTGAAGTGCTAGTAGAAACGCTCTCTGTTTGCGTTGTTGCGCTACCCATTTCATTGTAATTAAAATCGCGTAGCAAAAGACCACTTTCCGCTGCCGTTGTTTGGAAAAAACCCATCAAAGAAGGCAAGAAAAATTCTGTGGGCAAAGCCTCCGCCACATTGGCTAGAATACCGGGGTTTTGATCAAGCTGGTCTGCCACTATCTGAAGATTGACAAAATAATCTTTGATTTCTTGCAAAGCAATTGTTTGTTTTTCTAACGCGCTAGCCAAAGATTGCGTCTTGGAAAGAAGCGGCGCCAGACCATATAAAATGACTACAAAAATAAGAAAAGATAAAATTGGTAAAAAAATCGCTTTCTTCATAGGTTCAAAGAAGGAGTAATAATCTTGGGATCAATATTAAAATTTAAGCTGCAAATAATCTTGCCGTCTTTATCAACCGACAAACCAGAAAAACTAACATCGCTCACCTGCGGATTTGATTTTAGAATCAATAACTGTTCTCCTAAAGTTTTAAAATTTTCTGTTTTCATGCCCAAAGTTAGGCGAGTTCCATTTTCGTCAATAGACAAACCTGTAAACTGCACCCGCGGATGGCAAATAGCGCTTAAAAAAACAAAAACACCGGAATTAAGGCGATGGCTTTTGAGCAATTGAGAAAAATCGTTCAATCTCCGAGAGACTAAAGCCATACGCTTACTTAACTCGGCGTTATTTTTAATTGTTTGTTCTGTTTCTGTTTCTATGACAACTTTTTTTTGAGCCAAAATGGTCGTTTGGCGTTGAAAAATAAAAATTGGCGCAAATATCAATATCAGAAGGCTCAACAACGACCAAAAAGCTACCACCACCCAAGTTGGTTCTGTTTCTTTAGCTTTAGGTATTATACTAAAAACAGGAGCTTTCATCATAGTTTAAGTGTCTAGCGCCATCATGGCCACGCCCGCGGCCACCGCGAAAGAAGAGCCAATTTCTTGCAACCGTTTTTGTAAAATCGGCGGATATAGAAAAAGCGAAAAAGGATCAGTAATTTGCGCATTCTTTTTTAAGCGGCTAGCAAAATATTCTTTTAAGCCAAATAATGAAGCTGCCCCGCCCGCCAAAATAATATCATTCAAAGGGCCGCCGCCATCTTGTTGTGTAAAATTAGCGCAAACTTTTTCTACTTCAGCCGCTAAAACATCAACTTCTTTAAGTAAAATATCAGCCGCTAATTGATTACCCGACCCCAATCCTTGGCGTGTTTTGATATCTTCAGCTTGTTCTTCGCTGATTTTTAAGGCCACACTCAAAGACTTCGTGAGGTTGCTACTAGAAAAATCAAAGCTATGGCTCACTCGCAAAATCCCTTTATCAGCTATACTTACGGTGGTTGATTGCCAACCAATGTCTACTAAACAAACTGGACCATAATGCTTGCCCGGCGCCACCGAAGAACGAATCAATCCAAAAACTTCAGCTTCTAATCCCCTAATTTCCAAACCGCATAAAGCGGCTAATCGCTGATAACTTTCTAAAACTTTATTAGGCACAGCCACCAATAACACTTTAATTTTAACGCCAGGCGAAACTTGCTCTTTTTCAATAATTTGCCAATCAAAAACTACTTCTGATAAAGGCAAGGGAATGTGGTGGCGAGCTTCAAATTCTATGGCTCGAGGAATTTCTATTTCAGCCATGGGGGGCAAATCAAAGGTAGTGAAAAAAGTAGAAAAATCAGGAATAGAAAAAGCAACTTTTTTTTCTTCTATATGCGCTCTCTTGAATAAGGCTTGTAAAATATCAGAAACTTCATTACTTGAAAGCAACATTGAATTGCCATAAAATGTTTTTAAGGGCGAGGCGCTTTTGGGTAGTTCAAATTCAAGATAGTTTTCTAAATTTTTTTTATCGCCAGCCGTGGAAAGTTCAACCACTTTAATGCTGGCAGCGCCTATATCAATACCCAAAGCTTTTTTAGCCATAAATATGTCTTTAATTTTAGAAACAATCTTTCCGCGATTCTGTCTTAACTGCGATGAAGAAGGAAAACTCATTTGCGAGGATTGCCTTTCTTTGATTGAAATTAACGATTTTGTTTATTGCCCATTTTGCGAGCAACCCAATCGCCTGCTTAATGGCAAAGGAGTTTGTCAAAAACATTACGGCAAATTTCTAGACGGCCTTTATTTCGCCACTTCTTACCGAAATAAAATCGTTAAAAAAATAATCACCCAATTCAAATATGAGCCCTATCTAAAAACTCTTTCGCCCATCATTGCTTTTTTGATTATATCACACTTGATTAAAACAAAAAATCAAGCATTCTGGCAAGGTGGGGAAAACTTTCTAATAATACCCACACCCTTAACCAGCCACAAAAAAAGAAGCCGTGGCTATAACCAAGCCGAAGTGATTGCTGGCGAGTTGGCCAGCGTTTTACCAATAGCCTTGAATATTGATTGCTTGATAAAAATAAAAGAAACCCCTTCGCAAGTAGGGCTTTCTCTGGAACAAAGACAAAAAAATATTCAAGGCGTTTTTCTGGTGAAAAACTCCGAGCAGATAGCTGGTAAAAAGATTTTCTTGGTTGATGATGTTTTCACCACCGGCGCCACGATGCAAGAATGCGCTCGAGTGTTAAAACTTTCTGGCGCCAAATCCGTCTGGGGCATCACCCTAGCCCGCGAACCGTTAAGCTAACCCCTATTATTTCTTCCCAGAATTTTTCCGTTTTCTCTGGATAAGTATACACACCACACAAACCACAATTACGAGGACTATAATAGCTATAATGCCCGCCCATACACTACCAGTTCCGAGCGTCAAAAAACCGCCTATGTTCGCTACAGGCAAATTTTGGACTGCTGGCTGCTCAACTGGCTGCGCAATCGGTTGTTCGGCTGGTTGCTCTGGTGCTGGCTGGCTATTCTCTTGGACTATTTTTGTTTTAGGAGCTGGCATCGGTATAGGATTTGGTTTAGGAGTTGAAACGGGTGCGGGACTTGGGGCTGGAGTTGGGGTTGGTTGAGGAACTACAACAGCGTTAATTGTGTAGTTGCTGCCTGCTGAAGCCGAGCCAACTGATACGCCCTCGCCTATTACATCAACGCCTGTGAGACCAACAGAGGCTGCGCCAGCGCTTCCTGCTTTAACTGACACTGTTAGCAGGGCCTTGTTTACGGTGGCACAGCTTGGCACGCCAATTAAAAAATGAGGATTGGCGCAAGTAGGCGAAGATTGCGGGGTAACATCAGCGGCCATGGTTATGCTTTGGCAAGTTAAATTATTAAAAACCAAAGTGCCTTCAACTGCGCAAACTTTATTGCCCGAGGCGTTAAATCCCACAGACACATTAAAAGCGTCTCCGGCGATTTTAGTAAGCGTGGCCGGGGAAACATATAAAGAGGCAGTGGTGGCGTTTGCTATACCAACAAAACCAATAACCGCTAAAAAAATAATAGCTGGCAAGACAATTTTTGTTTTTGTGTTTTTCATATTTTTTTGTTTTAATTTTTATTTTTTATAGCCCCCATTTTGTCATTAACAAAGAAAAGTCGTATTTATCAACCTTGCTGTCGTTGTTTAGATCGCAAGCGTTGGATCCTGTTTTGCCCCAGTTGGCCATCATTAAAGAAAAATCATATTTATCAACTTTATTGTCGCCATTAGCGTCGCCTATTTTAGTTGTTGATGTTGAAGCCGGTGGAATATACACACTACCACCCCCGCCTCCACTATTATTTATGGGCTGAGGATTACTACCTCCGCTACCACCACCGCATCCAGAAGTATAAAAAGCTAAATTTTTTTCTACAGTTAAACCAGAAGCAAAACCAGCATATGAGACAGCAGCACAATTAGTAAATAATGCCGATTGAAATGTAAAATTTATCACTCCTGTCCCCTCTCCGATAATAAGCTTCTGTTTAATTGGTTCTATATAACCATATACGCCCGCCTCTTTTACAACCACTTGCCCGGCGAGCGTAGTGTCATAATAAGCGCGGATAATTGTATTTATCGGTGCGGGATTATCATTGATCGTTACATTTCCCCAAAACGCCATCGGAAAAGATGGGAATTGATTATCTGCAAAAACGAAAATTGGTAGAAATAGAAATATTAAAATAAGTAATGATATTTTCTTAGTCATATCAGGATTATTTCTGAATGGTGTAGGACGGTGAATCCAAGGTCTTCACCAAGTAGCTGTTGTTCCAATCCGCGGTTAGTTCGGAGTGGTTCAACACTGATTGATCAGTCCACACAAAATACTTGCCACTGAATCTGCCAGCGTCGTAAACAGCCGGGGCCACATACGAGCTATCTTTCAAAAGATAGGTAGTAATGCTTTCGCCCACAGTGCCCACGCCCGCCACAGCAGCTTTCAAGGTGTAAGTTTGTGAAGAGCCAGCCGAGATTTCTTCTTCGTCGGTAAACACTACAACCACATTAACACCAGTGACAACTGAAGTTAAATTTCCAGCTTTCAAGTTGGTGCCAGTAGAAGTGGTTTCGCGAATAGTTACCAAGTCAGTGATATCGGTAGTGCCTCGATAAAGAGTAAAGTTGCCGATAGTATCACCTCCGCCGGTCATGCTCGGAGACACACTGAAGGTCAACTTTTTCAAGCCAACCGCTCCTTGCGCGTCAGCCGCGATGGTGGCCGCATACAAACTCATGGTGCCGTTGCTTAAGGTGCCGGAAGTGGCGCCCGACAATGACACGGTCGGCTTGGAAGCGTATAAAGCCATCTGGTTGCCATAAGGGCTAATGCCTTCGCCGTAGGTTACTTCCGCGCTGCTAGTAGAACCACTGGTGGCTTTGTAGTAATACAAGCCAAGTTGTGGTCTATCGCCGCTATCGGCAGCGCCAGCTCCTGCTCCATTCATGTTGCCATAGACCTCCATATAGGCGGTGCTATTGGCAGGAACATAAAGGGTTTGGTTGGTGAAGGTAGAAGTGCCATTAACCATTGTCATAATGGCTGAAGTAACGGTTTGACCAGCCGCATCCTTGTATTTCAGATAGATGCCAGAGTAATCATCGCTAGTGTCGCTAGGCGAAGTGGTGGCTTCAATCTTAATATCAGTCACAGTAAATGGTTCGTAGTTAGCTGACCAAGTGAATTTGCTGATAAGCACATCATTGGTTGCCCCAACCACTAAACCGGCTACTGGAGTATCGGAAGCCTTGTAAACCGCTAAAGCGCCATTCTTGATGGTAATTCTTTGTCCGGTAACAGCAGTTTTGTTGGCTGATCCGCCATCGGTTGCCCGAGTAGCAGTAATAGCCAAGCTGGTGTCAGCCGCGTCCGCGTCAGCCGCGGTGGTATTAACCATCGCCCAAACCTCAACAGTTAATGTGCCGCTGGCCGGTAAAGTAACCGGAACAGAAAACACATTATCAACAGCCGTAGTGATTGACCCAATCACTGGAGAGGAAATGGTGCCGGTTACGCCCGAACCAGAGTATTTAATATACAGGTTGGACATATCGGTTGCCAAAGCAGCTACCGCGTCAGTTACCTTAACGGTCATTGACGAAATATTAACTGCGTCGTATTGAGCCGCAGTAATATTGTATTGGCCAATTTTGATGTCTCGGCCAGCGGCAGTGGTTTGACTGCCATAGCTAGCGCTCTTGACTAAGGTTAAGCTACCCGATCCTATCCCAAAGTTTGCCGTGACATTAATATCTGAAGCTACATCAGTGTCAGTTCTTGGATTAACTGTTGATCCATCGCTCCAATTTACAAAATGATAACCAGAAGCTGGCACAGCAGTTACAGCTATTCCGCTCGAACCAGATGTTACTGTTTGTGACGAAGTTCCAGCAATAGAACCATTTGCTCCCGCAGTATAGATTAAAGTATATTGAGCGGGCAAAGAAAGATTTTGGGATCCATTATAATTATTTGTTGCTTTTGTAACAAAAACTCCATATCCTTTAAGTTCTCTAAAATCATTTAGGGCATTCATATCCGTAGATATTTTAGAGAGCCAAGTATCTGTTATTTTTGGAGAGTCTAAATTAATATTTCCATTAGTAAAATCAATTACAGAATCAATTGCATCATCTCCCACTAAAAAAGAATGCAAAATTTTATCTGGATTATTTGTATCGTTTCTTGTAGCTCCTTGGCTTATGGCGTAATCGGGAGATGCTATACCAATAGCATTCCAACCCGGCTGGAGAGTTCTCTGAAATAATCTTTGCGTGGGAGTTAAATCAAAATTGTAGTTTAATTTTAAGGTCTGTGTTTGGCCTGTCTTATTATTTATAAAATATGCGAATAATGGCTGAAATTCTGTTTGCCCAGCTTCTTGCATTGTTTTCCAGCCAGAAAGAGCGGCTGGGTCTAACAAATATATATCAAAATTATTTGATATTTCTGAAACTGAAAACTCGTGCCTTAATAAAACCTTGGGAGTAGAAATTACATTCCAACCAGATTCTAATGTTATCGTTTGATAATCTAATGTAGTTGATGCGACCGCTTCTACCTTTTGATTAACGAAAAAAGCTCCAACTAATAAAAGATTGAAAACTACGCAAAACTTAAAAATGTTCTTCATATTTTATATTGTGTTATGTGATTTTTGATAATACCACTGATTTTGCTGATTGTCAACTTTCTTTGTTGTCGGTGGAAACACAAAGCCCCCCGCCAGCGATGGCCTTACGACCACCCATACCCCTTTCGGGATATGACTGTTCAAGGTGCTCTGACGAGGAGCTTAATACCTTGAACAGTTTTTTGCCATACCTCACAGAAAACTGCGAGGGTTAGGCTATTTCATTGTTATAAACTGACTTCTTAATTTTAATTTACCAAAATTATAGATAAAAACAAGGGCTGTAAAAAAATCCCTTACTCTTTATGCAAATTAATATGCTCTGTTTTAATGGCAATAATAAAAAAATCAGCCGAGGCATTTAAAAAGAAAAACAATCTACCTTCATCAGCAAACGGTATTTCAAAAATTGTATCAACATCCTGGGGGAGATTGTCAAAGAGGGCGTCATATTCCCTTTTTCCACTATCTCTCCCTATAGGTGGCTTCACCCCCAGATTTTTAATATTCCTTTGGGCTGTCGAATTGATAAGTTTAAATTTTTTAATCATCGCGACAGCTTTTGTATCAGTTATAGAGCTAAAATTACACTCTTTTTCGTCAAGATAATCAAAAAAGATAGAAAAATTTCTATCTTCTACTTCTTCTTCGGTTGGGAATGTAAGAATGGCTGGTGGTATCAGAGCTCCATCCTTTATTTTTTCGATTTTTTCTACATAATCCTTCACTTTATCAAGCTTATCTCGACTAAAACAATGAATTTTTCTTTTAATGAAATCTATTGCATTATTGTGTTGCTTTGAGTTTTTCCCCATAATACTTCTCCATCTGTTCTTCAGATATTATGTTATTTGAAACATCGGAGGGAGATAAATTTTTTCTTGCTTCCTGCCAAGGCGTTTCCTTATGCGTTAAAATTTCTAGATAATTACCGTCATATTTTCCATATGATTCCCAAACAGAATCTAAAACTTTCTTTTCTTCTGCTTTGAATATGCTAAAATCATCATTCAGTATTTCTATAGGAGGATTCGCAAAATCAAAATTTTTAAACGCCTGATATATTTCTGGGATAACTGGGCCGTGCACCCAAGCTTCAATCTTTTCCGGAAATAATGGCCTTTTATTTATAACCAAATTCCACGCCTGAGAATAATAAAGTAACTTCTGTAACTTTAACTTATCTAATCCCTTTTTATCCTCAAAGTTTTTCTTGATAAAATATTCGGCGACCATAATTGCTTTTGAAAAATTGGGGGAGTTTAATCCACTCATATTTTTATTTTATAATTATCACGACCTCTTATGAAAATTATTGAGTTATTTCTGGGTGTTCCCTTAAATACTCATCTCTCACATATACCCCTAAAGTTGGTGATACGTTTCCCATATTCCGACTTGGAGTATTGTAGAAAAATACTTTAAGAAATTCCATATAAGGTTTATCGGACAAAAAACTTATGGATTTTATAGCGGAAAGTTCAACATCATATTTTAATTTTGGTTTTTCTTCGTCAATGCAACCGAAAAAATCTGATTTATGCTCTTTAAATACATTATCAAACCCTAATTTTTTGATAAACTCACTGCCTTGGGGGGTTAGGGTAAGGGGGCTATAATTTCTTAATTCGCACGAGTCAAAGTGCAAACTGGATTTCTTTGTTAAAAAATCAGAAATTACCTTTACATTATACTTAATTGTTTCTGAAGTTTTTTTAAGTTCAGTTAATACCTGTAATTTTTTCCCTATGTATATCAAAGCCCCAGCTATGATAGGTATCCCAATATAATTTATAATCTCTTGAATCATATTTTTATTTTAATTATTCACAAAATTGGGATTGGGAGGGATTGAATAATTATGTCTGCTAATTTCATTTTATCAGTTTTTGAGGTCAATACCAATGTCAATGTGTGGAAAACTATTTCTAACATACCAAAAATTAGCTGTCAAATTTTTAGCAAGAAAATAAATAAAACTTGCATGTTTAGTTCTTGTGATCTACATGCCGCGCTTTTTTTGCGCCATTTTTCTACCGCGAAGTTAAGCCAGTAACGCCAAAAAAGCGCCAGATCTTGGCTGGCTAAACAAAAATAATTAAAGCCCAGCACCCATGAACGGACAAATTTTCTGCAAAGTTGGAGGCCATGCCAATTTCATTGGTGCGCCACCTTATTAGTTTTTATCTACACACTACATAGTGCAAATACTCAAGCGTTTTACTCGCTATATAATTTCTATTTTCCGATTTATCGGCCTTGAAACGATTGTATTCTTTCGTGAAATACCCATATTTGCCCCGTAGGCTCATAATTTCTTTAATATCGTTAAATGTCATAATCCCCTCGTTATTGTAGCTCAAAAAAATGTATTTTGCTTTTGCCTTCAAAATTAAATCTCTGAACGCTTTTTTTACTTGCGATTTCGAACAATAAAGCGATTTCTGGTTTTGATAATCTCGCAAGCCGGTTTTTCCGTGTATTTTTGGATTGTCATATTTAGCAACTGTTTCCAAAATATGATAATTTGTCGCGTATTGCCGATGATTATATGGCGGGTCAAGATATAAAATATCCCCTTCAATTTTGCTGGCAATATTATTAATGTCCTCGTTAAAAACTTGGTGTTCTTGGTCGTTCATTATCAACTCTGCCGGTTTTAATACAAATGGCGTTTGCGCCGTCTTTTTTAATTGTTTCAAAAACGCGCCATAAATAGAGGCGGTATTCGCTCGTTTATCAATCGTTTCAATAAGTGTGGCCAGGAGAAAATAATACTCATTGTCAGTAATCAGCTTTTCTTTTTTCCAATTTTCAACTTTTTGACGAATTGCGTCGCATCTCATTCCATTTTCGTCAGAAAAATATTGTCGTTCCTCGTTTTTATTTTTAGTTCCGCCAACGCAATAATTTTTATAGATAAATCCTTTTGCGCCTTTTAGATTTGAGAGGTAACTACAAACAAAATTCTTCCGGTTATTTATTTCAATGTTTTTTAACTCGGAAATTTCTTTTGTAAGTTTCAAAAAAGGTAATTCCTTGTGATTGCCGATGTAGTGTCTGTTTAAAACATAGCTGTAATACTGAATATCATTTGCAATTATTCTATAGCCCTTTCTCTTAAAATAACTTCCCACGATTCCAGTTCCAGCGAATAAATCACAAAAAACATGGCAGTTTTTATCAACTACTTTATTTATGGATTCTTCTAAAAATTGAAGTAGGCTTAATTTTGAGCCGATATAATTCATAAAATCAATTATTTTTATTACTCTCTTCCTCTTCTATAAGTTTATTAAGCGCTTTTTTCCACTCCTCTGGACTATGCCAGCCGCATCCAATACAGCCCAGTTTGTCATTATATTGCTCGTCGCCCTTATGGAAAAATTTTATTCCAAGCAGATATTGCCTTACTCCGGTTTTTCTACACTTTTCGCAATTTCTGCTTTTGAGAAGATTATGCTCTCTAACAAGCAACATGTATCTTTTCTCAATTTCTTCATCTGTTAAATTATCGGATAATTTTTCCTCGGAGCCCTTCCATCTTATCTCTGGAACCCTATGATCAATTTCAATGCTTCTGCCAGTCGGGGAATAGTCAAGAATTGCGTCCTTATTTTTGTAATATTCAATAATTCTTTCTCTGATTTTCGCGGGAAAAACAATCCTTTTAATCTCTTCTGTCTTGCGCTCTAATAATTTTAACTTTCTATGCGGGGTCTTTCTGTCACATTTTTCACAAAGCATTCTTTTTTCCCAGTTTGAACCAACTTTTTCTAGTTGAAAGCCATCTTGCCTCATCATTTGCAATGCTTTTGCTGGTTGCGACCCCGGCAATTCACATTCAGAACAATGCCATTTTAAATCTTTCAACACCTCAAAAATTCTAAACTTTTGCGTTTCCTCTGAATATGGGTTATTTTTATTATTTGACATAATCTTGATGCCTTAATGTTTAAAAATTAAAATATATTCGTGCTTAAAAATATAGTAATCGCTTGATAATGCTCTGTATTTCCAGATAGCTTCTTTGTTTTGCTTGGCGCGATTGCCCGCCATATTCTTAATTATAATACTTTTTAGCGTAAGCCCTAATTTTTGCGCTTCATTCATACAATAAAATCCTAAGGGAATCCACTGGCCAGCAGTATATTTATCGCCAATAACAATTGCTAAATAACGCCCTTTTTCTAAAATAGAAATTGTATTTTTGAGGACCAAGCTAAAACCGTTTAAGAATTCTTTCAAAGATTTTGCATTTGATAAATCTTTTTCATAATTACTGAATTTAATTATATCTGCATATGGCGGGTGTAAAATCGCCAATTGAGTATTTATTCTTTTTCTTTTATTTAAAATTTCTGTAATATCGGAAAAAGTTTCTTGATCAGCGCTATCGCCAGCTATAAGTTCCGCAAAATAATTTTTATTATCCACCTTACTTTTTATGTGCTCAATCAATTCTGGCTGAATGTCAATTCCAATAGAATGCCTGCCCAAACTCTCCGCTTCATAAGCGGTTGTTCCGCTGCCTATAAATGGATCAAAAACAACATCATCTTTTTTTGTATATCGTAAAATCAACTGCCGTGGAATTTGAGGAACAAAATTGCCATGGTAAAAACCATCGTGTTTTCCTGATTTATCTCGCTCCTGAATAATCCATAAACTATCCGTCCAAATTTCTGACTCTTTCCAATTATCTAAATTTAAATCGTTAAAAATTGGCATAATTTGCTTAATTACATACCGCGCTTTTTTTTGCGCCACTTTTCTACTACGAAGTTAAGCCAGTAACGCCAAGACAGTATTAAGTCTTGGCTGGCCACATATTGCTCGCTGAAACCGCCAAAGCCTTTTTTGAAAAACGACAGCCCGAACCAAGGATGAGCTGGCTGGTTATCGGGCGATATGCCCCAAAAATTGAAAAACTTACAACCACGATTTTTCGCCTCAAGAATAGCCTCCCATAAAACCAAATGGGCCGATGGTATCTTGGCAAATTCTGGCAAGGAGGCGCCATGATGATAGAAAGCCGAGCGCTGGCTAAAAACAATGAAAGCGGCGGAAATAATCTTGCCCTGATAATAACCAAAAAATAAAAGACACTGGTTGTCTTTTTGAAAAGCAGTCCATTCTTTATCCAAATAATTTTTAGAAAAAGGCGCGAATTTCTGCCTCTGGGAAGTGCTCTGATAAATTTGCCGAAACTTTTCTAAATCAGCCCTGCTAGAACTTTGTTCAACGCTAACGCCATCTTGAGTAGCTTTTTTAATAGAATAACGAGTCCCCTTACGCATGGCTGATAATAATTTTTCCTTGTCCAGATCGACATCTAAAAGCCAAGAAAGCTCGGGATGAGTATACAAGGGCGAGGCCTTGAAACCCAGTTCGCTAAATATTTTTTCATTGTCAGAATCAGCCCCTAATAAGGGACAAATTCTGATAAAATCACATCGCTGATTTTTAATAATTTCTTTGCGTAAAAAATCAAGCAAGATTTTAAGTGCCACCTGCTTGTCAGCGTTGGACTTAAAGATTGGGCCATGCGGACAAAGCCAAAAAATACCCCGCCGAGCAGTTATTTCATAGAAAAAAGCTAAGGCAGTTAAATTTTCACCCTGGAAAACGGCCAAGCGACAAGTTGCATTACCCAAAGAAGATTGAAACTCGCCCCAGTTCCAAGAATGCAAAAAAGTGTTGGGCTTTATCTGGACCATAAACCGCTCCCAAACTTCTTTTGACTCAATTTGTTTAGCAATTAACTCCATAAATTATATATTAATAATTTCCTTAACTACCTTAGCTGCCTCTAAAGCATCTTTTTCGCTGACTTGAATGTTGGTGGGCAAATTAACAGATTCTTCAGCCAATTTTTCCGCCATAGGACAACTGCCTAAAGTATAAAAAACTTTGTCTAAATTGGTGTCACGGGGCGCTACTGGCCAATCATACCAACAACCCAGCTCAATGCCTTTGCTCTTAGCTTGTTTAATTAAAAATTTTGCTTTATTAAGGCAAATCGTATAACGCAAAAAAATATTATCCGACCGAAACTGGGGCAATTGCGCGCCAGCCAAGCCAGCCAATTCCCTATCATATACAGCGGCAATTTTTTGGCGATGTTCGTTCAAGCGATCTATCTTTTTCAACTGATGCAAGGCAAAAACCGCCAAACCATTGCTCATTTTCTGACCAGCAAAACTTGGCTTACCTCCTTGTCTTTCAGCCAAAGACACCGCCCGAGAGATCAATCCCAATTGTTTTATAGCAGCCGCCAAAATCTTGCCGAAAGATAAAATATTATAAGTTTTTTTAACAAAAAATAAAACAAGCGGATGAGCTAATTGCCGATAAATCCAACCATAGCTAGGATAAGATAAATTATTTTGTAATTTAGCAATTTTTTCCGCCAAAGCCAAATTGTTAGTAGCCACCATCCCGCCAAAAACCGAAGAAATAATTTTATCACGACCAAAACTAAAAAAACTCACATCGCCAAAAGCGCCTAAGGCCTGGCCCTGATAGTGTCCGCCCAAACAATGAGCGCAATCTTCAATCACTAATAAATTGTGGCGTTTAGCTAAAGCCATAATCGCCTCTACCTGTGAAGGGCAGCCAAAAGTATGCTGCATAATAATAGCCTTGCTTTTAGCCGTGATTTTTTTCTCTAAATCTTCCACCGACATAGTAAAATCGTCCTGACAATCAACATAAATCGGCCTAGCCCCTAGCCAAATTATTGGGTTGGGCACCACCACGCAAGTGTAAGCCTGCAAAAGCACTTCGTCTCCATCAGTAATGCCGATAGCTTGTAAAATAGCGTAAAGACCAGCCCGACCACTAGAAAAAGTAAAGGCATAGCTGGCGGGCAACCAATTCTTAAAATAATTTTCCAGCTCTAAAACTGCTTGGCCTTTTTGCCATTGCCATGGCTTGAAAAGCGTCTGCCAAGCCAACCACAAATCATCTTTTTCCGTATTAGGCGACAAACTAGTGAATATAGCCATAATCTTGTCCTACCATTGTCAGTAGGACATCGCTTATAAAAGGAGTTTCTTACTATTACCTTCCAACAATATAAACCTATTTTACCACAATTTTAAGCCATTAACAAAGACCAAGTATTACTACCCGGCCTTTTCCAGAATTTTTTATCCGCCAATATCTTCAGCGACCTGACGGATAAAAATATTGAGATCCTCCACCTTGCCCGAAAACCAACTCTTGACATCGTCAAGAGTTATACCAGTAGCTCCAAAAAAAAGTTTAGCAGCGCCATAAATAATGGCCGCGCAAGCTACCAACAACGCCAGCGTCATTAAATTAAACGCTACAAAGGCCAAGGCGCTAAGTAGAAAAATTCCAACTTTAGCTGCTAACCAGACTCCAAGCCCGATGGCCACCGCTTCTATGGCCCAAAGAAACCATTGCCTAATATCTATAGCAGCCAAGGCAGGCGCGCCTTTGTCTCCCCAGAAAGCATATTCCATTTCTTTGTCGCCATCTTTCAAAAGGTTGCCTTCAGAATCAACAAATTTAATGTACGGCGAAAGCTTCTTCCAGCCAAATCGTAAACTACCAGTTTGGCTCGTTTTTTCGTCAAAGAAATAAAGGTGGGCTTTATCGTCTACCCAAAGCCTTATTATTGTCATTTCCTCGCCTTGGAGTAAGCCAATTCTTAACTGCTCAAAAGGTTTTTTAACCATTGCCTGCAACTTTGGCCAAAGTTCAGAAATTTTTTCAGCATCACTAGTAGCGCCATCAAAGACTACATCAGGCTCCGCTGAAACAATTTCAAAACAGCCATTAAGCCAAAGGACAACACCTCCAGCCGTCAGAGTCTGGAAAAATCCTCTCCTATCCATTCGAAACACTCCTTTCCTGAAAAATCCCAAAAAAAATTGTATAAAGCTTAGACCAGTCCAATTATACCCCAAAAACCAAAAAATCACATAAACATCTTTTTAATAAACTCAACTTCGTCTTGGAGATATCTTTCGCTTTTGATTTTGATGTCTTCTTCAATCACAATCGGGGCTTTTGTCTTAAAAAGCAACTTTATTGATGACAAAAAATTCGGGCTAACTTTTCTCATTGATTGATGGTCTTTGTTTCTATATGACCCACTAAAATGAAACTGGGTTATTCTGTCGCCAAAAGCCTTAATCAAATTGGCTGTTTCTTGCTTTGACCAAGAGTAAGCGTGAGAGACATCAAGGCAAAGCCCAATTTTAGGATATTTCTCAAAAATCTTCCCAAAATCAGCAATGGTTATATTTTTCTTTTTGCGTAAATTTTCCGTGGAAACTTTGAAATTAAACATGTCTAAGATCTTTTTCTCGGGTAAATTATCTGGATGAATAACAACATTTTTAGCGCCAACTTGCTGATATATTTTGGCAATAACCTCTAGCTGTTTGACCACCTCTTGCTCACTGTCGGCTTTCTCAATCAAGCCAAAAGGAGCGTGTATAGTAACATAATCAAGATTTTTCAAAAACTTTTCGTTGACTGGCGATAGCTTAAAAGCCAGCAACTCTTCCCTACAGGAGAAAGTGAGCTCGATGCCATCAACCCCCAAATTTTTGGCGTATTTAATAAGATCATCCCTATTCTTGGATTTCTCCCAACGCCAGATATTACCCAAAGCAAAACTAATAATTCTTGGCATAAATGAAATTTACTTTCTATATCCTAAAAAATAATTCATCTTTTTTTATTTCTCCCAAATTAGAAATCGCTTCATCAGCTCCAGCTTCCTCAATCAATTCTTTATGTTTCTCTTTATGACCCAAAGCAATTACTAACCCGATACCAGCAGCTTGGGCTGACCTAATACCAGAAAAAGCATCTTCAACAACTACGCATTGCTCTGGAGCCAATCGCAATCTATCAGAAGCTCTAAGGTATATATCAGGAGCTGGTTTGCCAGGCAATGTCCCATCATCATAAACTACATCGTTAAAATCAAACCATTTCTGTAAATTCAAACTCTCAAAGAAAAATTTAATATTATTTATTTCAGAAGAAGTCGCAATAGTGTGCGGAATTTTATTGTCCACTAAAAAATCCAAAAGCTCAATAGCCCCAGGAGACAACTTGAAACCATTTCCCAAAGATAAACAAATATTCCGATAAACTGTCTCTTTCTCCTCTGTCAATCTGTCCAATTTCTCTCCATCAACCTCCCTTCCAAGCAAATATTCAATGATGTCTTTGTTTGGCCGGCCATGCATATGAATTCTCATTTCTTCAATTCCAAAATCTTTACCCCTTTTCTTTTTCGCAAACTCGCGCCAAGCGTTCTCCTGCAAATGACTATCCCACCAAAGAACTCCGTTGAAATCAAATATAAAACCTTTAAATTTCATACTTCAAATATTTTACAACAAGCCATAATTTTTTGTCTGATTATAAATACTTAGTTTTGCCGGTGTTTATGATTAACATTTTCTTGTCTTTACTTATCAAGTAGATCTCTCAAAACGCCTAAATCGCTTTGGCCAGGCCATTTTTTACCTGGTCCGCCCTTTATTAAACCAGCAAACAAATGCAAATCTAAATCTAATCTCAAATTGTCAACCAACTCTCGCAAACAACTTAAAATTTCCGCTTGGGCTTTGGCGTTAAAACTAAAATCATAATCCTTGTAAAAAAACACTCCTCGATTATCCACAAATCCCCTGATTACAGAGCCCATCAACTCGTCATCGCCTGGTTTAATCCAGCCCTCGTTAGTAAACCATTGAGCGTGCGAATACGGCGCGTTTTCTGGCGCTATGTGCAAAACGCCATCCTTGATGGCAAACATCCGCCTTTGTTTGTGGAAATTTTCCACCACCTCAAGACCAGAATCAATGCCATATTTTTTATCATAGTAATCCATAAAAATCTAGCAAAAATTAAAAATTACTAATCTGGCGGAGAGGGTGGGATTCGGGCTCGCCTCTCACCTCGCCGTCGCTCGGTTCGGGCTGGCCACCGGCTCGCGGCCTCGCCTACTGGCTCGGCATCGCTCCGCCGTTCTCATCCCACCGCAAGGCAAGCAGTTGCCTTGCTCCTCTCTCGCAAAATATATTCGCTTCGCTCATTATTTTGGCGGAGAGGGTGGGATTCGAACCCACGAGTCGCGCTAGGCGACGCGGTTTTCGAAACCGCTCCGTTAAGCCACTTCGGTACCTCTCCAAAGTCAAGTTAATAGTAGCCAAAATGGGCTGTTTTGTCAAAAATTCGCGGGCTAGGAATTAGTTGGTTAGTTTTTCAAAAAAATCTTGCAGAACGAGTTTGTCTTCGTCAATTAGCATTTTTTCGGCCAGGGCTTGGGGTTGGCTGAACCATTGGCCATATTGCGTCTCCGAAATGTCAATTTCTATCTCGTTTTCAAAATTATCGCTCACTTTCTGACAAAACACCCAAGCCTCTTTGCGCGCAAATTCATAAAACTTTAACAAAAAATAATCTCGTGGCTGATAATTAAGCTCTTCTTTCATCTCGCGCAACAGAGCTTGCTCGGGAGTTTCCTCGCCGTCTAATCCCCCGCCGAAAAAACCAAAATAATCAGGAATGCGCTGGGCGGTTTTGCTGCGTTTTTGCAGAAAAACAAAAACATCGCCATTAATTTGGCGATAAGGAATAAAAATAGCGCACTTCCTCTTAATTATCATATTTTTCTTCCCAAGGAATGTTTCCCTTGGCGAATTCTTCTTTTAACTTTCTCTTAATAATTGCCAGCGCTTCTTTTAGCTCTGGAAAATTCTCAACCGCTTTATCAGCGTAATTGGCAATAAATTGGGGCTTGTCGTATGTTTTGTAGCCAGCCTCAACCAGCTGGGTTAGTGTTTCTAATTTATCAACGGCCTTAACGCATTTTGCTTCTTTTGTTGAAGCGTCATCATATTCTTTCCATAAGCTATATATTTCTTGACCTATCTCTTGAGGTAGCGTTGCTTTTATCTTAGCCATGGCCTCCAACTCAAGCCTTTGCTTATCCTGTTTTGACGCCTTACCTTCAGCCATTGAAACAGCATCGATGTCGCCAGTGATTGCCTCAGCTAAATCGTGCACCAAAGCCATCTTAATAGATTTTTCCGTATCAACTTCTATATTTAATTCTTTGATTAAAACAAACAGCATCAAAGATAGCCTCCAAGAATGATCAGCGGAGGACTCTTTTCTGCCTGACTTGGTAAAATTATATCTTAAGGTTGATTTGAGACTCTCTACGAGATGAAGAAAATCAAAAATCTTCTCTAAATTATCTTTGCTCATGTTTTTTGGTGGACCATACCGGATTCGGACCGGTCACCTCATCGCTGCCAGCGATGCGCTCTACCAAATGAGCTAATGGCCCTTTTTGATTAAATTCTTAAAAAACATTCTCGCGATTATCTCTAACTCTAATTGGATTTCTGTGCCACGAGAATTTATCACACAAACTCCTTTATAATCTTTTCTCTTTGTTGGCTTACCAGCAGTACGGGGATCTACCGTGGTTTTGTTAAAATGTTTGAGCGGTATTTTAGTAACCCCAGACCAAAACTTTTCTAATTTCTTTATATCTTGATCAGCTCGACAGCCAATACGACATCTTAAATTATCATGGGTAATTATATCAGGATAGCAGGTTTTAAGCAAAAAAATATAAAAGTTTATTAAATCTGGATCTGTATTGCCCAGTACTAATCCACGATGCACGCTCCAATTACTCCCCTCACAAATATATATCATCGCCAGCAACATCTTCAAAACATGCTTATTGGTCTTTTTCAACAAATAAAAATTCCTATCGCGCAATTTTTGCAAAAATTCTTCTCTTCTGCGTCTGTTAACAACAACCGCGACAGCCCGTCCTTTTTCACAATTAGATAAATTCAATAAATTAATCCTTGGACCATATTCGGAGGGCAATGGAACACCTTGGCACCAATCAGAAAGCGTGCTTTTGGGTATTCTAACCTTTAATTCTTTTTGAATTTCCGAATAAGTTTTGCCATTTTTTCTTAAGGCAATGACTTTTCCCCTTAATATTTTTCTATCCATGGTTATATTGTACCATAGACCACTGCAATGTGCAAAAGAAGTTTTCCCCTTTCTCTATTTGGTGCTAAATCTCACTATCGTAAATTACCACAAAAATTGAATTTTGCAAAACTTTGTGTCCCCACCAGGACTCGAACCTGGATATCAGGTTTAGGAAACCTACGCTCTATCCTGTTGAGCTATGAGGACCTACGGTTTGAATATAGCAAAATTTTCCCCTGTTTTCAATTGATTTTTGATGATACAATAAAAAAATATGCCACAAGATAATTCTATTGTTGCCATTGTTAAAAAAGCCTTGCCCGCGGTGGTGAGCATTGCTTTGGTACAAGAGTTAGATGACTTTGACTTTCCTCTGGCTAAAAAATCTCCCGCCAAGATGTCCAGTATGATTTTAGGCGGGGGCTCGGGGTTTATTGTCAGTCAAAACGGCTTGATTTTGACTAATCGCCATATCCTCACCGACACCACGGCTGAATATGTGGCGGTGATGCCCAACGGCCAAAAAATAATGGTAGAAATTTTAGCCAAAGACCCGTTGCACGACATTGCCATCTTGAAAATTAATCCAGCGGCCATTATTTCTAGTAGTCCCCTGCCCACTATTCCTTTGGGCAATTCTAATAAAGCGGAATTGGGCGAAACAGCCATCGCTATTGGCAATGCCTTAGGTATGTTTAGCAATACTGTGTCGGTGGGTGTAGTTTCAGGACTTTCCCGCGAGATTCAAGCGCAGAATGAAGCTACCCACGAAAACTCAAAGCTTAGGGGCTTATTGCAAACCGACGCAGCCATTAACCCGGGTAATTCGGGCGGGCCTTTGCTTAATTTGCGGGGCGAGGCTATTGGTATAAATGCAGTAATGGTGGCGGGCGCGGAAAATATTGGCTTTGCTCTGCCCATTAATAACGCTAAAAAAGCATTAAACGATTTGGAAAAATATGGCCATATCAGACAGCCCTATTTGGGTGTGCGCTATTTAGCCATTGACCCAGAGCTCAAACGCCAGCTAGGCCTGCCCATTCATTATGGCGTATTGGTGATGGCCGAGCCCAATCTCCAGCACGGCCGAAAAGAAGCGGTGGCGCCCAATAGCCCAGCGGCCAAAGCCGGCCTAAAAAAAGCCGATATTATTTTGGAAATCCGTGGCCAAAAAATCACCACCGAGCAAACCATCAATGATATTTTAGAAACCTGCCTGATTAATCAAGAAATCCCGCTGAAAATTTTGCGCAACGGCCAAGAAAAAACCCTAAAAATTGTTCTACAAGAAAGAAAAATTTAATTAAAAACAAAAAACAAAGGGCAGACCTCCTAAAAACTTGCATGCAGTCTGGGGAGGTCTGCCCTTAGGTTTTTATTTTGTGCGACAAAATTGGGAGGTATACGAGATTTGCACTCGCGCCGACTCCTCCACAGGGAGTAATGCTACTACTACACCAATACCTCCACAAACTACTCAATATTTCGAGTGTGCCCCCATTAGGAATCGAACCTAAATCATTTGCTTAGAAGGCAAGAGCTTTATCCATTAAGCTATGGGGGCGAACAACCGAATTCTAAACAAAAAAACAAGCTTAGTCAAACAATTTTGACTCTAATTAAGGCAAAGTTGAGGTAGCTGGAGTAGTTGCGGGCGTAGAGGTGCTATATTTTTTGAAAAAGTCAGGATATTGTTTGACTGACAATTTTTCAATGTTGGTTCGGCCATCTCGCCAGCGATTAAAAGTTTTATTGAATAGATTTTCATTGAGCAAAGCAACTGGCCCGCCCGAAGCATTACTGGCTAATTTATTTGAATAACATTTAGCCAGCAAAATACCCATAAACAAAATATCTATTAAAAGAAAAATCAAGAAAAATAAACTAATTTTCCGCCAAAAGAAATGACCAAACGCTAAAAAAAAGTTTTTTATAGGATTAAGATTAATTTTCATACTAATTTTTTTTCACCACGGCTGACTTGCCCGAGAAAGCCTTGATATCGAAAGAAAGAGTTGCTTCAACGCCCTCTTGGGTAGTGTTTTTCTGTAAATCAAACCGAGTAATCATCATTACCCAAGGGCTATTTTCCAACATTTCCACAAACCGCAAGCAATCAGCTAGATTACCGGTGGCGTCAACTTTTACGCCCACTGACGACCAAATGTCGCCCTTAATAGCTGGTGAATCAAATGGCGAAACAGTCAAAACAAGATTATAATTAATAGCCCATTTTTCTAAAAACTGCAAAAAGCTCACTGGAGCGGTGGGGTCAACAAAAGCGTTTTGCACAACCAAGTTATAATTTTCCAAATCATTAACATTTTTTTGAAAATCTTTTAAGGAAACAGTTTGCGCCTCCAGCGTTCTTAAATTTTTTTGCTGGTCGCGAAATTCATTAGCATTTTCTTCGACCCTTCTGGTCAAAGGAAAAATCACCAAAATAAAAAGTAAAACATCAATCAAACAAAATGTTAAAATCAAAATATAAATTTTCTTTTTAGCTGAAAGCATAATTATTTTTTAGCCGGTAGAAAACTAAAACTTAAAGAAAAGTTCGGAAATTTGGCGCGAGACCAAGAAGACGGAGCAAAAACAATCTCTTGAAATTCTTTTTGGCCTTCTAATGATTTCTTAAATTCATAAAGACCGTCTCGAGAATCAACTACCCCTTCTACGCGAGCCTCTCCAAAAATTATCTGGAGAGAAGTGTCGGTGCTACTGGCAATTTGATTCGAACCTTCATTTATATTCTCTTGCGGAACCGCTGCTGTAGCCATGACAATCTTCTTAGAAGACATCTTAAATGACAATGATTTCAAGTGCACATTAGACGAAACTAATGGCAAAAACTTTTCTAAAAAACTAGAGGTTAAAATTTGTCCCTGCCAAAAACTTTGCAATTTTCTAAGTGTATCATTGAAGCTAACAGCATCAGCCTTATATGTTTGAAACTGGGCTGACTGCGCCTGTTGCTCTTGTTGAACGGCCTGTTCTTTGATAATTTCCGTTTGCTGGACAAAAAAGGCGCTCGTTAAACTCAAAGCAAAAATCAAAATCAACAAACAAATAACATGGAAAGACAAGATAGCCGAGATTTTTTTGAAAACAATCTCTTTCTTAAATTCATTTTTATCTTGAGATGGTAAAAGATTAATCATAAAGCGAAACGCTCAAGGCCAAGCCTATGGCCGTGGCATAACTAACTGATTCTTCCAATGAAACAGGTAAAATTTCTTTATGGGAACCGGAAAAAACATTCACCCAAGGATTGCCCAACTCAATTCTAATTTTTAAGGCATCAGATAAAAAACTAGCCAAGCCCTTTAAGTTAGCGCCCCCACCGCAAAGAACAATTTTTTCCACAGAGTGAGACATATTAAGGGTAGAATGTGAGTGATAATAATCTAGATGTTTTTTAATCTGTTCGGTTAAGTCGGTAAGGACTGGCACAATAATATCTAAAATTTTGCTGTCGGCCCATAGCCCTTCAGTTTGTTTGATTTTTTCTGCTTCCGCTAAAGTAATATTTAATTGTTTCATTAAAAGATTATCCAATTCTTTGGAAGCAACTGGAATAGTAGAGGAAAACCGCAAGCTTTGGCCGGCAAAAATCACAAAAACTGTGCGAAATTGGCCAAAATCAATGACTAACAACGGCCGATGGTTTACT
>JAPLWE010000053.1 GCA_026396705.1 Candidatus Gribaldobacteria bacterium | reverse complement strand
TATTGGGGGCCGTTTAGCCGACAAATTATTTTACCGGAAGACGCCAACCACGAAAAAATTAAAGCCTCGCTCAAAAGCGGCATCTTAGTAATACGCATACCCAAAGCCGAACCCAAGAAAAAGAAAGTCATCGTGGAAATTGAATAATCAAACAGTTAAAATAATAAAAATCCCCCGAGCTTATTAGGGGGGATTTTTGATTTAAGAAGTGCGGACGGTGGGAGTCGAACCCACACGAGTTTCCCCATACGGTCCTAAGCCGTACGCCTATACCAGTTCGGCTACGTCCGCAAAAACGGTTCTGCAATAATATATTTACGATTTAAGCAAAATAATTCCCTTGAATAATATATAAAGTTTAGCAATTTAATAGAGTCGGATTTCGCATAATGTAATACCTCGATATTTCTATCTTGCCCAATCCATCCACCGCTGGGACATACTAATTTTAAAATTTCATCTTTGATCCATCGTAAAAACAACGGACTTGCGGAATATAAGCTGATCCGTAGTTGTGGATATTGACTTTCGGGATGTTTAGCAATACGTATATTACCATCTCCATCAATGCAGCCCCTAAGAAAATCAGCAAAATATTCACAAGGAATCATTAAGCGACCAAGAGTTTTCGATTTTGTTGGAGTAAATCCTATAGACAATAAAAAATTATAGAAGTTTTTATCGCCGAATTGAATCCTAAAATACCTTTTTTCCTTTGATCCACCACGAGACTTACGCCCAATCTTATTTTTAATACCAAAACATTCTTTAAATGAAAGAATCATTTCTTCATCCTTAGAAGTCATGTCCATATGGCGACCATCTTTTGACAAATTCCCATCTGTTGCCATTAGCCCGACAGCATAAGAGAACTTAGCGCTCCACTCTATTTTAACCTTACTTAATCTTTTCATTCTTTTATTATACTAAATCATAAAACGTCTGCCAGTTCCGCCACCGCGGCAATATCTAATAGAAAAGAGCAATTTTACTTGCTCTTTTCTATTAGAAAATATTTTTCCGATAAAGTCAACTATGGGTTACATCCCCACAATCAATTTAACCACTGAAGGCACCAACTTGGCCACCAAGGCAATGACTAAGCCAATAATAGCATAGATCATCATACCTTTGGCGCCTTTGGTTTTTTCAGCGTCGCCGCTAGACATCATAAACATGGCCGCGGCTATCACAAAGAGAATCACCACGCCAATCATCATTAAGTAGAATATCCAGTTGGTCACGGTATAGACCACATTAACCAAGCAATATATGCCCCATTTGTCTCCTCCGCATATGGTCGCAGAAGAACTGCAAATGTTCTTGGCCGCAGCATCAGGCGCGGCAACATTGTCTTTTGCGCAAGCAGTAGCTGGAGAAGCGCCAGCATCATCCAAATCAATGGCTTGACCAATAACACAGCACTCTTTGATTTTTTCATCTTGAGCGCCAGCCATCACTGGAGCAATCAAGCCAACCATTAACACCGAAAGAACAAGCAACGATAAAATCTTTTTCATAAATAATAAAAAATTACTAAGACCTTTATATTAAAGAATTACATTCCCACCACCAACTTGACTATTGATGGTATCAACTTGGCTATCAAAGCGATCACTAAACCAATAATGGCATAAACCATCATACCTTTGGCTCCCTTGGTTTTTTCAGCGTCGCCGCCAGACATCATAAACATCGCGGCCGCTATGACAAACATAATCACCACCGCAATCATCATTAAATAGAAAATCCAGTTAGTCGCATACATCACTGTATTGACTATACAAATCATTCCCCATTGAGCAGACCCCCGCTTGACAAAAGCATCAGGTGTGGTAGGCGTAGGACAACTAACTCCCACTCCCGTTTTAGCATCACCAAGCGTATCATTTTTGGTTAAGCTACAATAAGGGGAAACACTACAATCTATTGGAGTCCCCGTACAACCAGCTTCATTACATGCCGTATAAATCGTTCCCTTTTTCCAACTCATATCCTGTCTAATGGTGCAACAATCTTTCAGTTTTTCTTTCTGGGCTAAAACAGCTACTGGCGCTATTAAAGAAACAGCCAAAACCATTAAAATTAAAATAGCAAAAATCTTTTTCATTTTAGTAGTAGTAAAAATACATTAATAACGACCTTTAATGAATTACATCCCCACAATCAACTTAACCACTGAAGGGACTAATTTGGCCACCAAGGCAATCACTAAGCCAATGATGGCATAAACCATCATATTTTTGGCTTTTTTGGTTTTTTCAGCGTCACCGCTGGACATCATAAACATAGCCGCAGCTATCACAAAAAGAATCACCACACCAATCATCATTAAGTAAAAAATCCAGTTGGTCACATTATAAACCGTGTTCAGTAAGCAAACTATGCCCCAGCCCTCAATGGCTATTGCGCCAGCAGCTGTCCCGCCACAAGTGTAAATTTTATTAACGCTGTCCAGTTTAAGATCGCTCGCGTTTGCTAAGGTATAAGTTTTGCCGTCAATCACGCAACCCCCGCCTGCTTCGCCCACCACGCAAACCTTTTTATGATCCCAGGTAATAGGGTAATCTACAGCCCCAGCGCCTGCTCCATTAGGTTTATTAAACGCATTAAATTTTGAGCTTATCTCACAACAAGCATTTAAGTTTTCGCCGCCAATTTGAGCCAAAGCCAAATTAGCCAAAGGCCCGAAAAGCCCAATCGTTAAAAATCCCAAAATTATGGCTGGCAATATTTTTTTCATATCTCAAAGATAAAAAACTACATCCCCACCACTAACTTCACCACCGAAGGCACCAACTTGGCCACCAAAGCAATTACTAAACCAATTATGATGCCTTTGGCTCCCTTGGTTTTTTCAGCGTCACCGCTAGACATCATAAACATGGCTGCAGCAATCACAAAGAGAATAACCACACCGATCATCATTAGGTAGAAAATCCAATCACAAACTACATAAGTAACATTTAACAAACAACACATCCCGCAATCTTTCATACCTGTTTGAGTCGGATCGCAAACTACTCCTGACCCAACCATAGTTGCGACAGGCCCACATTCTGCGCCAGTGAAATAAGCGGCTGTTTTGGTTAACTTGCAACCATTGGGCAAGTCTTCTTGGGCTTGCGCTGCAATAGGCGCCACCAAGCCAGTTAAAAGAATTCCCAAAATAAGAATAGATAATATTTTTTTCATGAATTTAAGAAAGTTTATTAAGAGGTGGTTGCAAAATTATTTCGTAGCGAAATTTTAGATTTTCGAGCGAGGCGAGGAAGACGAGCAAAAAGGTTTGAAGCCATAGCCCTAGCTATGGTGAAAAGCTTTTTGCGAAGTCTGACGAAGCCATAGCCGAAAAGATAAAATTGCAGTAGAAATAATTTTGTAGCCAGCTCAGCGAACGACCTTTTGATAAATTCGTTATGTTTTATTATGGCTTATCCAAATTAGCTTGTAAAGCCCTTAGAACAAGGTGGTGTGAATAAATAACATTTATACAATAGCAGAAAATATCAAGAATGTCAAGCTAGGGCGCAGCTTGCCCTCGCCCCCACTTGAACAAGCTTAAAACGCGCCGTTCAGCTGTAGCTAAAGCGAACTTGGCGCAAAATACCAAGCCAGCCAAGCACGCCAACAAATCAACGCTACGCAAGGCCATGCTAAGGACCGCCCCACTATCAAAGCCCAAACCCAAGCCCTGAAATCCCAAGCCCACGCTTAGTTCCAAGGTGCCCAAAGAAGCCGGCACCGGCGAAAGAAACCCCACTAGAGTAAAGCCAAAAATAGCCAGAGCCTTAAATAAGCCAACATGGCCAGTAACCAAAAACAACAAAAGCCAAACCCTGCCAAACAAGGCCAAATAGCGCAAAAAAGATACAGCCAAACCCTGCCAAAAATAAACCCGAGAAACATGGAAAAATTGTAACATTTCTTTTTCAGCTCCCAGTAGAACATCATTGCCTTGACCCTTGAAAAACCGCGACTTGGCTAAGCCGGAAAAATTAAAAAACCATTGCAAAAAGCCTTCTTTTTGCTGGGCCTTCAAATAGAATAAAATTAAACCAGTTGTGACTAAACCTAAAACAACTAAAACTCCAACGCTTAAATAAGCAGCCAAATTGCTTTTGAGAGCAAAAATAGCCAAGCCGCCAATCAAAAAAACAAAAAATATCGTGGCGTCAAGAATGCGCTCGGCGAATGAAGCGGCAATAGCTCTTTCCCAAGAAAGAAAGTCAAACTTTTTTTTAGTAAAATAGGCCTTAATAATATCGCCTCCCAAATTAATAGGCAAGGCATAACCCGCGCCAAAACCCGCTAGCCAAAGAGTGGCTAACGGCCAAAAAGCCAATTTGTGGCCATAGGAATGTAAAACAATAGCCGAGCGCCAAATACCGAAATAAGCCGCCAGTATAGTAATAGCTACCAACAACAAACCCTGAAAATTAAACAATAAAGCAAAAACTCGTCCCAAATTAACCGGGCCGGCTTTAATGATTCGTCCCAAATTAACCGGGCCGGCTTTAATGATTACTATCAAAAAAAGAATTACGCCCAAAAACGCCATCCCAAAAAATTTTAACCATCGCCTCATTTAATAGGTGATTCTTTTTATTTTGTAAGCAATTTTAATCGGTGAATTAAGTGTAGCTATATCTCCCACTTTTTTGCCAAGCAGGGCCTTGCCCACTGGCGATTCATCAGAAATCAGCCCCAAAGCCGGATTGGCCTCCCAAGTGCCCACAATAGTAAAATCGTCGGTAGCCCCGTCAATTTCCACTTTCACTTTGGCGCCCAGACTAATTTTGTCTCTTTCGCTAGCTAAGGGCAACTTAATAATTTCGTAGTTTTTTAAGATGTGTTCCATCTCATCTATTTTGGCGTCTAAAACATCCATTTCATCGCGAAACGAAACAAACTCGGAGTTCAACTCTTCTGAATAAAAAGCCGCGGGCGCTTCTTTGCCCAATTTGGCTTTTCTTAATTCTTTAGCTTGTTGCAAATCGTTTTTCAGATTTTCCAAGCCCTCCTTGGTCAGATAATAAATTTTATTAATATCTATAGCCATAATTTTCATTAAGCTTATTAGCCTAATCGGAAAGCGGGCGATTGCACAATGCCGACCGCGCCGGCCATTTTTAAGACCGGCAACAAATCACGAGCTTGCCCGGCCTTACAACGAAAAGAAACATCAAAATAATCAGTGCCAGCGATTTTTTTAATTGAGGGCTGATCATACTTTTTAATTATCGCTAAAATTTTTGGCAAGTTAGCTTCGCTACTGTGCGCCATAACACTACTCATCTGATGACCCTGCACGCGACCATAAATTAACATAGCCATTGTTTCAATCTTTTCGCGCTTCCAAGGATTTTTCCAAGCTTCTGGGCTGGCAATTAGTTTGGTCTTTGATTCTAAAACAATATCAATAATTTTTAAGTTATTGGCCCTCAATGACTCGCCGGTTTCAGTAATATCCACCACCGCGTCAGCAAATAAAGGAACTTTAGCCTCGCTGGCGCCCCAAGAAAATTCCACTTTGGCTTTAACCCCGTTTTTTTGCAAATAGTCTTTGGTTGTTTCCACTATCTCCGAAGATATAACCTTGCCCTGCAAATCCTTGACTGATTTAATGGGCGAATTCTCTGGTACTGCCAAAACCCATTTAGGGCCCTTGCCCACAGTTTTTTTAGCAAAGTCCAAATCGCAAACTTCAATCACCTTAGCTTTTTGTTCAAGAATCCAATCAGTAGCAGCAATGCCAGCGTCCAACTTGCCCAAAGACACATATTTAGGAATTTCCTGCGCCCGCAGTAAAAAACAGTTGATTTCTGGATCATCAATTTTAGGTTGGCAAACCCGCGGAGCCAAATAAACATCAAAACCGGCTTTACGCAAAAATAGCAAAGAATTTTCCTGCAAAGAACCCTTGGGAATGCCAAAAACAATTTTTTGGTTTAAGTTTTCTTGAAACATATTAAATAATAACTTTTTCTAAAGGAAATTCCACAATATCGGTGCAACCAATCTTTTTTAATTGAGGCACTAAATCTCTGGCTTCTTTTCTATCAATAACTGTTAAAACATCAAATAAGTTCTCGCCTCTTAACTGGGTGACAGTTGGTTTTTTCATAGCTGGCAAAATCTTCAAAACTGCGGGCATCAGCTCATTAGGAACATGCATCATCAAGCCAACCATATCCATCGCCAACCTAGCGCTATCCAAAAGCATCGCCAAATTTTCGGTTTTTTGTCTTTTCCAGGCGTCTTGATAAGAGTCATTATTCATCACCAAACAGGGCAATGTTTTCATTATCTCTACTAACACTTTCATATTGTGCTCAGCTAAAGTGCGTCCAGTATTGGTAAAATCAACCAAGGGCTTATTAAACATTTCCCCTTTGGCTTCGCCCGGAAAACCAACTTTAGTAATTTTAGCCTCAACCCCTTGGCTTTCTAAAAACTTTTTGGTTAAATTGGGCAAACGGGAAAGCACTTCTTGGCCATTTAGGTCCTTAACAGATTTAATTTTGGAATCAGCTGGCACAGCCAAAATTACCTTAGTGACATGCCAAGTGCCATTGCCGTAATTGAGCTGACTGATCTCTTTCGCCTTGATGTTTTGTTCTAAAAGCCGCGCCTTGTGCACAATGCAAGCATCCAACATACCAGCCTGCACCCACTCGGCTAATTCTTGAGTTTTAGAAAAAAAGCATTCAATCTCTGAATCGTCAATGGTTATTTTGTGGCCACTGGCTGTAATATTGACACTGTAACCAGCTTTTTGCAAAAGCTCAATTGTTTGCTCTCTTAAAGCGCGACCAGGAATACCTAAACGAAGTTTATTTTTTGTTGGCATATAATAATTATGGACTGCTATTTATGCTCTTGATAAAAACAAGTTGATTGGCCAGTATGGCAAACCGCGCCCTTTTGTTTGATTTTTATCAAAATAGTATCATTATCGCAATCCAGAAAAACCTTTTTTACTATTTGAAAATTACCCGAGGTTTCGCCTTTTGTCCAGAGGACCTGACGAGTTCGCGAATAATAAGTTATTTTACGCTCGGTTAAAGTTTTTTGCAAGGCTTCTCGGTTCATATAGCCCAGCATCAAAACCCGTCCTCGCCAATAGTCTTGTGTAATCACCGGCACTAAACCATTAACTTTGACCCAATCAACTTGGTTGACAAAATCGCTAATATTCATAGTTTTGTAAATCGCTTAAAGAAAGCCAGCCTTCGTGGAAAGCTTTGCCTACTACCACTGAAGAAACTCCGCTATTTTTTAAGCGACGCAAATCGCTTTTACTGCTTATCCCGCCCGAAGCGGTTACTAATAGCTTAGGAAAATTACGGCAAACCCGCTTATAAAGCGCAAAATTTGGCCCCTCCAGAGCGCCATCTTTATCAACATCGGTCAGCAAAATACGGCTCACGCCCATAACCAATAGCTCTTTAAGAACCTGCTCGAATTCTTTGCCTGTCTTTTCCTGCCAGCCGTGATAATACACTTCGCCATCCTTATAACCAATATCAACCATTATTTTTTCCGAACCAAAAGCCGCCAATAAATCCCTTAAAATATCGGGGTTTTGTATGGCCAAGCTACCCAGCATAATCCTTTTAGCGCCCAAGGCCAACAAACGCGCCACTTCATCTTTAACGCGCACGCCCCCGCCCACCTCAACAGCCAACTTAGTATTTTGAGTTATTTGTTCAATCACTGGCCAATTAATCACCCGGCCTTCTTTAGCGCCCTCTAAATCAACCAAATGCAAATCGCTAAAGCCAGCCTCTTCAATTTTTTGGGCTACCTCAAAAGGACTAAGTAAGTAATCCTTTTGAAAATTGTAATCGCCCTTAAACAACCGCACACAACGGCCATTAATCACATCAATAGCTGGTATAATTTTCATACTGGGTTATTGTATCATAGAAAAAATTGATGTCCACCCCTAAAAAAGTTGTATCTGACGGACGGACAGGTCTTTTTTTTCCTTGGCCGAGAGAATGTTAATTTTACCATAAACGCCGTCATACCCGGGCTCAATATTAACTTGGCCCGCTCTCATTTTTTGGATAGCCAAAGCTAAGGCCGAGCCACCGGCCGTTTCTATCTCAGCTATAGGGCAATCAATTAAAATATCTAACTCTGTCCCTAATTTATTCAAGACAAGCCGCTGATAGACTTCTTGCGCTTTCTTGGTAGATTCGCCCACGCCCAATACTTCAGCAATCACTTGAGTCAGAGGAATAAGCCGTTTATAGGGGATAGACTTAGGTGGAATAAAACCCTCCTGTCGGTCGGCCAGTTCGGCCACCCGGCTGGCCACACCGATGACCAAAGGCCTACCGCAAACCGGGCAAATCCCGCGATATTTTTTAGTTTCAAGGGGCGATAAATGCACATTACAAAGGCGATGGCCATCATAGTGGTATTTGCCTTCTTCGGGAAAAAATTCAATGGTATATAAAAACTTTTGAGGATTTTTGTTTTTAATGGCTTCAATAATGGCTGGATAGCTTAAGTCCGTATCAAACACGCAAGCTTCACGGCCAATTTTGGGGGCGCTGTGGGCGTCCGAGCAACTAATTAAGGCCACTTTATCTAAGCCTGACAATTGCCAATTCATAGCCGGATCTGAACTTAGGCCAGTTTCAACAGCAAAAATATTTTTAGTTTGCTCTTCAAAACATTCTTCCAATGAATTAAAGCCACTTTTGGAGCCGAACACCGCAAACCAGGGCGTCCAACAATGAGCTGGCACCACCAAACAATCAGGGTTAGCTTCCCAAGCAATTTTAGCTAATTCTTTGGCATCCAAGCCTAAAATCGGGCGGCCATCAGCCCTTAGATTACCGATAATTGATAATTGATTATTGATTTTTTCTACTGTGGCTAAGTCCGGAGCAAAAATTAAAATGTGCGCTTTTCTCACTTTGCCATTTTTAGAATAAATACAACTTATCTCGGTAGTTAAAATAAACCGAGTGGCATTTTTTGTTTTATCTAAAACAAAAAGCCCGGGCTCGGCTGGCTTTAATTTATCTTTGAGCTCGCGGAACCAAGCTGGGTGCGTAAAATCGCCAGTAGAAATCACCTGTACTCCTTTGATTTTGGCGGCTTCATTCAGATGCTCTAAATCCATTTGAGGCGAAGTGGCTCGGGAGTATTTAGAATGAATATGAAAGTCAGCGATTATTTTCATAGCTTACCAACACACAAATTAGCTTTTTTAAATTTCTTGATAATCCGAAAAATTAAAAAATAGGTAAGAGGGTGCATTTTGCAAGGATGTTTTAAGTTATCAATATCTAAAATCATATGCAGAGTAGCGCCCGCTGCTATGGCGGTTGGCCATATTGGCCAGCGCGCCAATACTGCCCAAAGCCAAAGCCCAGCGATTATTTCATAACTATGAAAAAACACGAAAATCCATTTAACTTGTTTGTCGTATTTTTCCGAATCCAAAAAATCATGAATGTCAAAAGGAAAAAGCGGCTTAAGCGCCCAAAAATCAACTAAGTGATCTAAATCAATAAAAACACCGGCCAAAAAAACAATCAAAGCGGCCCAGGGTGGCTTAACGAAAAGCAAAAAGCCTATCCCTAAAATAGCCGAAGCAATAATGTGTTTAAGTGGTCGCATAAGTTTGTAGTTATGGTTGAAGAATGTCCTCAACTTGGCCGTTGATAGAGATTATGACCTCGTCCACGCTAGGAAATTGTTTTAAGGTTTCAATAATTTGAGCTCTAATGGCTGACACTCTACACGAACCGCCCACTGCTTTTTCTAATTCTTCGCTGAAATCAACTTTGGCTATGCCATTTTCAATAGTTAGCTTTTGAATTTTAACATCAGGGTTGATGCTAGTCGTGAAACCATCGGCTTTTTCTTCATCAGTTAAGTTGCCCCCTAAAAGTAATTCCAGCACAGCTCTGGCGGGCGCTTGAGTGGTGGCGATAGCTCGGTCAACTGGAAACACTTTGTTGCAAGAAATTTCCGGATCTAACTTTGAATTATTAAAAAACACTTTTACAGCCATCACATCGGAACGAGCCAGCCTTATGGGAATTTCTAATTGGTCGTCATTAGCTGGTAAACCCGAGGGATTGTCTTTTTTCAAAACCAAAACAGCGTCAGTATCGGCAACCACTAAAAAATCAAGCTTGACTTCAAATGGCACATAGCTTTCAGTCATCCAATCACTCTTGGCTTGGGCAATGCCCGTGGCAATTTCATTTCCTTTCAAATCCAAAATCTTCACCGGAAAACTAGCTTCAAAATACCAAGTTCCCCGCGCTTCTCCTTGAATATCTAAAGGGCTGGAAACCATTTCATTGGCCAAGGGCTTAGTTATTTTGATAACATCAGCGTTGCCCTTGATAGTAGTAGAAACTTGCATATGGTTGAGCGGTTGACTAATAGGACTTTCTTTCGGAACGCTAAAAAGGCGAAAACAAACAGCAACCCCAATAACTAAAATAACAGCGAGAGCGGGTATAAAATATTTTTTTTGCATATAATCTTTAATTTTTAATTTTTGTTTTTCCTTGTCTTAAAACTTTAATCTTTCCATTTTCCAGCGAGATTAAAGCCGAGGGCGCGCCTTTGATTGTCCCAGCGTCAATATAAAAGTCCACATTATCATCAAAATACTCTTTGGCTTGTTTGATGGTTTCTGCTGGCAGTAGTTTTTCTATATTAGCGCTGGGAGCAACCAGCGGCCCGGTTTCTTTTAATAAATTATTTAACCACTTGTCCTTAGGACAACGAAAAGCCAAAGTTTTATTTAACGGTCGCAAGTAGGACAATCCACTTTTTATCTTAGGACAGCGCAAAATTACGCTCACCGGCCCGGGCCAAAACTTCTGTAAAATATTTCTGGTCGACTCATTAAGCGCCACTCCGAACTTTTTTAAATATTCAGTGCCAGCTATCAAAATAATAAACGGTTTTTGCGGACTACGCTTTTTTAATTTATAAATTTTTTCTACCGCTTTTTTATCCAAAGCCAAACCAACCAAACCATAAATGGTATCAGTAGGTAAAACGCCAACCCCGCCATTTTTCAAAACTATAATAATGTCATCGCTCATTTTCATAACAATGAACCATCTCACTTCCCGTGCGATCGCAAGGGAAGTGAGATGGTTTTATTTTGGCTTTAATCTAAAAATAATCCTTTTAATCCAGTTTCTTCCTCTATAGCTCTTTTGATTTCAATATCTGTTTTCATTATCACTACTTCTAATGTTACACTAACGGCTCCTCCAATAAAATGCCCACCAAACATGGTTTTATCGGCGCCAGCCAGCGAAATGTGTAAATGAAATTCGTAGCCGCTTTCGCTGGTAGAAACAATGCCCGCAATACTTAAAACTTCCATGGGCATATCAAATTTTTTGGGCAGATAATCGCCTTTTTCTTTAAAAAACCCAAGTTCCACCCAGTCCAGCTGACCAATACCCGAAACAAAAACTCCACTTTTAACACCGTGCTTTTGGCAAAGATTTTTCAACTGCTCAAAAACATCTTCCCCAGGAAAAAGCCGCACCATTATTAAATTATCTTTTTCATGGCTTTGCATATTATATTTCTTTATCCCTCAAGAAGGGTTTTTGCTTCAGCTGTCATTTTGTTGAAAACTGCCAGGCTTATATTTGATTCACGGCTTATTCTTTCAAGATTAAGCTTTAGAATGTCGCCCGCCAAAATAATATTACGCTGGTTAAAAAGATCAGCCCATTGCTTTTTGAACGATGGCAAAATGGTGATGGGATAAAGCTTGTTTTGGTCAATAAAAACCTCCAGCCCCTTGTTAAATGGGTATTTCCAGCCCCAAAGCTCCACACCCGAGCACTCCGAGTATTGAATGGCTCTGGTGGAAAATTTGGTATTGGTTATTAGGATGCTGGATATTTTTTTGCCTTGGCTGATTTTACTTAAAGCAAATTTTCCCTGCAAAATATCCGCAAACCGCGCATAGTTGGCCAAAGCTATCTCCTGATCAACCATTAAATCGCTTGCTTGGCTATGATATTTACATTCGCCAATTTTCAAAATACCAGCCTTCTCGGCCGTGAAATCAATTTCATATTGGCTTAGGCATTTGCCTGAAATAAATTGGTTTAATTTCACTGCATATCCCGCCTCTCTAAAAATAGCGCCCGCATATTTTTCAAAAGCAAATCCGTCGGGGCCCAAATCCCTCATGGCTTGCTTAAGGCTAAACTTTAAACCTAAAACCGGTTGAGCTTGATTGAGCAACTCTTTGACCTCCTTAAATATCTCAAAAGTTGGTATGCCGTTGTAAATTTTGCGTTCAATTTGTTGAGCGATTTCTCTGGCCAACTTAAAATTAGCGCCAACTCTTCTGGCCGATCTTTCCACTTTTTGCAAAGAAAATTGCTCCTGCTCACCCCGAGAATTAATTATATACATAAATTTATTGATAAAAAAGTTGGGCAATAGCGCCAAAAAATAAAATAAATATCATTAAATAGGGCACAAGTTTTGGTATTTTCAAGGCGTATTCTGGGGTTCGGTCGCCATTTTTTCTGGCCTTGAGATAAATTAAAATCAAAGCGACTCCCTCTATCAACCCCATAATCGCTCCCAAAAAAGATATTACCCCAATGAAATCGCGAAAACCCAATAAAAATAAAAACAAAGGCAAAACACAAGCTAAACAAAACGCCAAATATCGTGGTTGCTTGTAGTCAAAAGTAAAAGTGTTTTTTAAGTAATTAGCTAAAGTTAAAAAAGATGTAACCACTGCCAAAAGCCCAAACAA
>JAPLWE010000026.1 GCA_026396705.1 Candidatus Gribaldobacteria bacterium | reverse complement strand
TTGAAGGCCGAAAAAAAGGTGGGCAAAGAGCCGTTTGCTGTTGTTTTTTTTGACGATATTTTTATAACCAAAACGCCCGCCCTGACTCAATTGATTAATGTTTTTCAAACTTCGCAAAAAATAGTGGTTGGCCTTAAAAAAGCGCCTCCAGAAAAATTGCCTTTTTATGGTGTGGTTAAAGCAGAAAAGATTGCCAATAACTTATATAAAATTAAAGACATCGTGGAAAAGCCCGCTTTGGGGCAGGCGCCCTCGGATTTGGCGCTTTGCAGTCGCTATATTCTAACTGATGAAATTTTTCCTTATCTTAAAAAAATACCAGCCAACGCCAAGGGAGAAATTATTTTGGCTGATGCCTTCAAGGCGATGTTGGCGGACGGCAAAATAATTTATGGCTACGAAATTGAAGGCGATTGGCTGGAATGTGGCAATATGGCCGACTGGCTAAAGAGCAACCTCACTTTATGCTTACGACACCCCAAATATGGCCCAGCGCTCAAAGAATGGCTAAAAAAATATAAAAATTAAAACTGTAAGGAACCGAGTTCCTTACAGAATTTTATGATCAAGATTACCAAGGATATTCTTAAACAAGTTTACTTGCCACGACCTGCCGAGAGCCATAAATATGACTTTGGGCTTTTGCTGGTGGTAGGTGGCGGTGATTTTTATACGGGTTCGCCAGCTTTAGCAGCCATGGCGGCGTTTAGAGCAGGCGTGGATATGACACATATTTTGGCGCCCAAAAGAGCCGCCGATATTATTGCTGGATTTTCGCCCAACTTGGCGGCCTATCCTTTTAAGGGAGAAATTTTTGATAATGATGATTTGGCAACCTTGCTGGCTTTTACTGAATCAGCGCAAAGCGTGGCGGGCGAGAAAACCGCGGTGGTATTAGGCGGAGGTATGGGGCGATCGGACGAAACTAAAAAAGCTATTCTGGCTTATTTACAACAAACAAAAATTAAAGCCGTGATTGATGCTGATGGCATCCACGCGGTGTCCGCTAATCTTGATGTGACGCGGGGACGCAATTTTATTTTTACACCGCATAGTTATGAATTTTTAACGCTTACAGGTCGCGATATTCGCGATGCTAAGCTAGAAGAAAAAATAACAGCGGTGCAAGAAGAGGCCAAAAGATTGGGCGGAATAATTATTTTGAAAGGATCAGTTGATGTTATTTCTAATGGTTTTGAAGTGGCTATTGATGAAAGCGGCTCGCCTTTTATGACAGTGGGGGGCACGGGCGATACCTTGGCGGGCATTGCTGGAGCTTTATTAGCGCAGGGCGTTGAACCGTTTTTAGCCGCTCAAGCGGCCAGCTATATTAATGGCAAGGCGGGCGAATTGGCCGCCAAAAAATTTGGCCCAGCCATGTTGGCCACGGACTTAGTTGACTTTATCGCTGAAGTAATAAAGTAATTTTATGTTATATGACCTTATAATAATTGGAGGCGGGCCGGCTGGCATAACGGCTGGCATTTACGCGGCTCGTAAAAAATTAAACACCTTGCTGATTGCCAAGGATTTTTTTGGTCAAACAGCCAAAACCGGCGAGATTGATAACTGGCCAGGCAGCCCGAATATCTCGGGAGGCGCTTTAATGCAAAGCTTTGAAAAGCATCTAAAAAATTTCGCCATCAACATCAAAGAAAACCAAACCGTAGCAAAAGTGAACTTGACTAAGTCAGGTTCCAATTCGGAACTTGACTTAGTCAAGTTCACGGTTCGGGTTGAGAGTGGGGAGAGCTTTGAGGCTAAGGCCTTGGTGGTTTGTTCGGGCGCTAGTCCAAGAAAGTTGGGCGTGGCGGGCGAGGATAAATTTATTGGCAAAGGAGTTTCTTTTTGTTCTTTGTGCGATGCGCCATTTTTTCAAGATAAAAATGTGGCGGTGGCGGGCGGGGGCAACTCGGCTTTGGAAGCGGCTTTGGACTTGGCTAAATACGCCAATAAAATTTATCTCTTGGAAGCCAGCGATTTTTTGCGGGGCGATCCTTTATTGCAGGACTCGTTGAAACGAACTGGCAAAGTAGAAATTAGGTTTAACCAAGAAATCAAAGAAATCCAAGGCAAGGCTATGGTAGAGAGTGTGGCGGTGGTTGATCGTTTTTCGCAAAAAACAGAAATTTTGGCGGTGAGTGGTGTTTTTGTGGAAATTGGTTGGACTCCGCAAAGCGATTTTTTGGGCGGATTGGTTTCAAAAAATGAGCGGGGCGAAATTATCGCTGACCCCGAAACCGGCCAAACTTCATTGGAAGGCGTGTGGGCGGCAGGAGACTGTATTAACGCTAAATATAAGCAAGTCATTTTGGCAGCGGCCAGTGGAGCTCGAGCGACGCTGTCAGCATATGAATACTTAAATAAATTAAAAGATGAAAATTAGTTCAATCAAAGCCAAAGAAATTTTAACTTCTAAAGGAACTCCTACTGTTGAAGTTATTTTAGAAACTAGTAAAGGCCAGTTTATTGCTTCGGTGCCGTCGGGCGTCTCTACTGGCGATTATGAAGCTGTAGAAATTCCAGCCAGTGAGGCGGTTAAAAAAATAGCGACCATTGAGCCATTGCTCGCCAGCCAAGATTTTTCCAGCCAAAAAGAGTTTGACTGTTTTTTAATCAAACAAGATGGCACAAAAAATAAATCATTTTTGGGAGGCAATACTATGCTGGCTTTGTCTATAGCTTTTGCTCGGGCCATGGCAAATGAAAACAACCAACAACTTTTTAACTATCTCGCCGAAGGGGCTGAGGAAGGAGGGAACCTCCTTCCTACTGGAAGGAGGTTCCCTCCTTCCTCTTGTTTCAAGATGCCGCGACCGGCTGTGCTTTTGTTCGAAGGAGGCAAGCACGGTCAGGGCGGTTTAACTTTTCAGGAAATTTTGTTGGTGCCTAGTGGCAATTCTTTTCAAGAAATGCTGGACAAGGCCAAGAATGTTTTTGCGGGTTTGCAAAGCCAGCTGAACTATCCTTTGGGCGTAGAGGGTGGTATGGTAGCGCCACTAAAAGAAGAAGAAATTTTAAGCTTAATCAACCAACACACCACCGAGCAAATAGGCATAGATGCGGCGGCTTCATCTTTTTTTAGCCAAGGGAAATATAATTTGGCTGGTCAAGAAATTACTGTTGGCAATCTTTTGGCTTTTTACCAAACACTGCAAAAAAAATATAATATTTTATTTGTGGAAGACCCCTTTGCTCAAGATGACTACTCTTCTTGGCAGAAGTTACCCCGAGGTCTGACCCCGGGGCGGAGCCCGCTGATGGTGGTTGGGGACGATTTGACGGCAACTAATTGCGAGCGAATAGAAATGGCCAAAGAACAAAATTTATGTAACGCGGTTATTATCAAGCCTAATCAAATTGGCACTGTTTGGGAAACATTACAAGCTATTGCTTTGGCGAAAAAATTTGGCTGGAAAATTATTGTTTCACACAGAGCAGGCGAAACTGAAGATAGCTTTATTGCTGACTTAGCAGTGGGCGCGGGCGCTGATTTTATTAAAACCGGCGGGTTAACCCAGTCGGTCCGTATGGCTAAATATAATAGAATGCTAGAAATAGAAAAAGAAATGAACCTGACTAAGTCAAGTTCCGAGCTCGGAACTTGACTTAGTCAGGTTCAGAAATATTTTATGTATAAAATTGTTTTATTAAGGCACGGGGAAAGCGTTTGGAATCGCGACAATATTTTCGCGGGTTGGACGGATGTGCCTTTGTCGGAGAGGGGAGTGGAGCAAGCCAAAGAGGCGGGGCGTGTTTTGCAAGAAAACGGTTTTGCGTTTGATCTGGCTTTTGTTTCGGCTTTGCAAAGAGCCACTGACACTTTGGAAATTATTTTGAAAGAAATGGGCTCATCAGATGTAGTAATAGTAGAAAGTTCTCTGTGTCTTAACGAAAGAAATTATGGCGCCTTGCAAGGTGTGAATAAAAAAGAAGCGGTTGAAAAATTTGGCGAGGATCAAGTACAAAAATGGCGTCGTGGTTATAATGAATGTCCGCCCGATGGTGAATCTTTGGCTGATGTGGTGGAGCGAGTGACGCCTTATTGGCAAGAAAAAATTATTCCGGCTATTTCACAAGGTAAAAAAGTTTTAGTGGTGGCTCATGGCAATAGCTTAAGAGCTTTGGTAAAAATAATTGACCAGCTCTCCGCTGAAGCAGTGGAAAGCTTAAACATTCCCACGGGCATACCACTGGTTTATGAATTTAACGACAATTTACAGCCGTTAAAACATTATTATTTAGCTGATGATATTGAGGTTGAAAAAGCTATTGCCAAAAATAAAATCATTTGTTAAAATACGAATAAATAATTCGAGTTGAATATACGAGGGCTCGGATATTCAACTCGCCAAAAAAATGTCTAATTTTTTCAATTTAGAAAAGACGCAAAATTTAATCATCGGCGTTTTGCTGGTGGCAGTGGTTATTTTGGCTTATTTGCAGTTCGCTCCTGATTCTGCTTTGCCCGGACAGTTGTCGTCAAAAGCGGCCGTGGATAATGCCATGTCGTTTATTAATGAAAATGTGCTCAAAGCCAGCCCTGATAAGGCCCAATTAAGCGGCCAGCCCACTGAAGAGGCTGGGCTTTATAAGTTTATGGTTAAAGTAAGCACGCAAGAGGTGCCTTTGTATGTTTCCAAAGATGGCAATTTGCTATTTATGCAACCGCCCGCCAACATTAAAGAAGAAGTTGCCAAGGCGCAAGCCGCCAACGCTACTGGCACCCCGGCCACCAGCACTAATCCGGGAGCCACCGCCCCAACTGGCGCAGCGACTATTGGTGATTTTAAGATCACTACTAATGAGGTCTGTTTAGAGAATGGCAAGCCGACTGTTTACTTTTTCGGCTCGGAAGGTTGCCCGCATTGTCGTTGGGAGAAACCAGTGATAGAAAAAATCGCGCAAACTTTTAGCGGCTTAATTTCCTTTCACGAGAATGTTGATAATAATAAAGATATGGATGTTTTTGGCAAATACAGCCAAGGCGGCATACCTACTTTAGTTTTGGGCTGTAAATATTTTCGCGAGGGTTCAGGCGAGCAAGCCGGCGAAGCGCAAGAGACCAAAGACCTTTCCGCCTTGCTTTGCAAATTAACCAATGGTCAGCCAGCCAGTGTTTGTTCGGGCGTGACAGATTTAATTAACCAAATTCAGTAATTATGATTAAAGTATACAGCACGCAATCTTGTCCTTATTGTGTTACCTTGAAAGAATTTTTGAAGGCTAAAGATATTGCCTTTGAAGATGTTGATGTTTCTTTTGATCAAAAACTACAGCAAGAAATGATTGATAAGTCTGGGCAAATGGGAGTGCCAGTGGTGGATATAGACGGACAGATTGTGGTAGGATTTGACCGAGAAAAAATCGCGCAACTTTTGAAGTTATGACAAAAATCGCTATTAATGGTTTTGGTCGTATTGGTATGCTTGCTGCCAAGAGGGTGTTGGAGAAACATCCTCTTTTGCAATTGGTGGCGGTCAATGATTTAGCGCAGCAAGACTTTGGCGGGGTTAAGTTTTTGGCCGAAAAAGATCCAGCTAATTTGCCTTGGCGTGAGTTGGGGGTGGATATTGTTTTAGAATGTTCGGGATTTTTTACCGAAATAGATGGCGCGCAAAAGCATTTGTTGGCGGGCGCTAAAAAAGTAATTATTTCAGCGCCTTCGGACTCGCCAGAAATACCAACTTATTTATTGGGGGTAAATGCTGAAAAATATAATCCAGCTAAAGACAATATAATTTCTATGGGCTCTTGCACTACCAACGCGGTCGCTCCGATAGCTAAAATTTTAGATAAACGGTTTGGCGTTAAGGCTGGGTTTATCAACACAGTGCATAGCTACACTAATTCGCAAAATAAACAATATCCTAACTGGCGAACTGACCCAGCCAGCCAGCTAAGCATAATTCCTTCAACCACCGGAGCGAGCAAAACTGTAGAAAAATGTTTGCCCCAGCTGGCGGGTAAGCTCAACGGGCTTTCATTGCGAGTGCCCACGGAAGATGTCTCAATCGTGGAATTTGTTTTTTTGGCTAAGAAAAAAGCTACCGCCCAGCAAGTCAACGAAATTTTGCGAAAAGCGGCCGAAAGGAAGGAGGGAGCCTCCTTCCGGAATATCTTGAAGTTTGAAAACAAAAAATTAATTTCTAGCGACCTAAAGGGTAGTGAGTATTCGTCAATAGTTGATGGCTCGTTAACGCAAACCTTCGGTAAACTGATTAAAGTTTTTGCTTGGTATGACAATGAATATGGCTATGCTTGTCGGTTGGCGGAGATGGCCGAATTCATAGGAAAAGGAAAATGAACCTGACTAAGTCAAGTTCCGAGCTCGGAACTTGACTTAGTCAGGTTCAAGTCAGGTTCAGTTTCGTGGCTTGGGGTTTTCCCCAAGTTTTTTGTTTTAGTTAAAGAAATAATGAGTTATAATGTAAGAATATGATTTTATCTTGGCAAAAAACTGAAGAGTTGTTGGAAAAATATCAGATTCCCTTGGTGGAAAGTTTGGTTATTGAAAATGCCGAGCAGGGGATTGAGTTTGCCAATAGAGTTGGCTATCCAGTGGTTTTGAAATTGCTTTCGTCTGATGATTTACATAAAACAGATAAGGGTTTGGTGAAGTTAAATCTGCAAAACGAGCAACAACTTAATTCCGCTTGTAAGGAACTCGGTTCCTTGCAGAAGCAAGGAACCGAGTTCCTTGCGCAGAAGCAGGTGAGGGGCGTAGAACTTTTTATGGGGATGAAGTGGGATAAAAACTTTGGGCCGGTGGTTAGTTTTGGGCTAGGAGGTATATTTGTGGAAGTATTAAACAATGTTGTTTTGGGGGTTTGCCCGATTAACAAAAAAGAGGCCTTAGAAATGATAGAAAGTATTAAGGGCTATAAAATTTTACAGGGCTACAGAGGGCAACCCAAAATAGATGTTGAAAAATTAGCGGATATTTTAGTAAGCGTTTCAAAATTAGCTATTGAGAACGAAAATATCAGAGAAATTGATTTTAATCCGGTGTTTGCCGATGGTAATAATATTATGGTGGCTGATGCAAAAATTATTTAATCCAAAATCAGTAGCTTTAATCGGCGCGACCGATCGAGTTGGGTCGGTGGGGCTTGGTATTGCTAAAAATTTATTAGTTGGGGCAAAACGAAGAAAGATATTTTTTGTTAATTCTAATAGTAAGAAAGTCTTAAAACAAAAAACATTTGTTTCTATTTTGGATATCAAAGAAAAAATAGACTTGGCCATTATCGCTGTGCCCGCAAAATTTGTGAAACAGGTTTCTGTTGAATGTTGTTCAGCAAAAGTGGGCTGTTGTATTATTATCTCATCGGGCTTTGCTGAAGCAGGCTTGGCTGGGACAATATTACAAAAAGAAATTGCCTTATTATTTGCCCAAAATAAAATACCTTTGATAGGGCCGAATTGCCTTGGCGTGATTAACCCCCATGAAAAGTTAAACGCTTCGTTTGCGCCAGATATGCCTTATCCCGGAAAGATCGCTTTTCTAAGCCAGTCGGGCGCTTTGATTGATTCGGTGATTGACTACTCGCTTTTAGAAAATTTTGGATTTTCGCTAATGATATCTTATGGCAACGAAGCTGGTATGTCGCTCAATGATTTTTTGAAAATAGCTGGCGGGGACGAAAATACTAAAGTTATCGCTATTTATGTTGAAGAAATAAAAAACGGCCGAGAGTTTATTGAGATTGCCTCTGAAATTACCAAACAAAAGCCAATAATTATTTTGAAGGGTGGCGTCACTGAAGTTGGGCAGAAAGCAGCCCAAAGCCACACGGCCGCAATGGCGGGCGAGGCTAAAATTTATTCAGCCGCTTTTAAGAAAGCTGGCGTTATTGAAGTAGAAACAATAAGAGATTTGTTTTTAGTTGCTAAAAGTCGGG
>JAPLWE010000052.1 GCA_026396705.1 Candidatus Gribaldobacteria bacterium | reverse complement strand
TCCTCCCAGCTCAATTCGCCAGCAATCTCGATATTTGATTGTTTCAATTTCTTAATTTCTGTTTTCATAGAATTAATTGCTTTGCTAAGTATTTGGCCTCTGTTTCAAAAAACTTTTTAACATCTTTCCAACTCACTGCTTTTAACATTTTGGGCACATCCGTTGTGTCAGCATCCTTAAAATAAACCAAGCTTCTCAAAAGATGGCCTTGATTTTGCGGCAAAGTTTTAAACTTCTCATCATAAAACCCCAACACATTTTCCATAGAAAAAAACTTTTCCACGGCCAGCATAAAATAAAGGTCTATAAAATCTCGCTTGATACCCCTGTCAGACACAGCTAAAAGTTTCATTGCGGCAATGTCCTTCAAAGAAGCCAAAGTTATGCCCAAATAAGGAATGGTCTTATCTATCAAAGGATAATCATAAAAAAACAAACTGAATTTTGTTTTATCAACAGAACCCAAAATAGTGTTTTCCTCAAACCGGTCAAGAGAAAAACCAATTTTCGCCTCTTCAAATTTTCGCGCTAAATCCTTAGCGTCAAATTTCTTTCGCGTAAAAAAATCAAAATCAACCGAAATTCTATGGCCTATCTGCAAAGCCAAAGCCGTGCCACCCGCCAAGTAGCTGTCGTTTAATAAGCCGCTCGCGCCTAATAAGGCCAGAGAACTTTTTGCTGTTTTTGGTAAAACTTGTTCAAACATACGACTTTATTTTCGGGTAAATTAAAAAATAACCGCCAAAAATTCGCCACCCTTAACGAAAAACCGCGTCTCTGGGAAAAAATTTGTTTGATATATTTCTGGGAAAAATTAGCAAATAACCATTTCAAAGCAGTAATGTCTCCATACTCCAAAAACTTGACCACAATATAGTCCTTGTTTTTTTCTTTATCAACTTTCTTGAAGTCGGTGTCCCAAAAATATTTTTCAAATTGTTTGGGCAACATAATTTTAGCTAAAATTTAAGCTCGGGAATTTTCATAATTTCCCCAAATTTCACAAGTCCTACTATATCGCCAATTATGCCTTCGAGGAAATTAGACTCCGCTTGTTTCAACTGGCTAAATGTCATGTTATCTAAATCCAAACCCATATCTAATAATTTATTTCTATACATCTCTAAAACACTTATATCTTTAGAATAATCGTGTATTAAGCCCCCCCCCTATTTTGTTTTCAGCCATTTTCGCTTGCAGAATAAAATTATTAAGAGAAATGCCAACATTTCTGTCTTTGATCTTTTCGTAAAAGTCAAAAACTTCTTTTTCAGGAGCGATTTTCGTCAATAATAAAAATGGCTCCTTTTCGTTTTCTTGCATTCTTATTTTTTCCGCCATAATTTGCCTAGATAATCAAGCTAATAATTAACAAAGCGATAATATTGACCACCTTAATCATGGGATTGATGGCTGGGCCGGCGGTGTCCTTATAGGGGTCGCCCACGGTGTCGCCGGTAACGGCGGCTTGATGAGCCGGGCTTTTCTTGCCCCCAAGATGACCGTCTTCAATGTATTTCTTGGCGTTGTCCCAAGCGCCTCCGCCCGTGGCCATAGAAATGCCCACAAAAAAGCCGGTGACGATACAACCAATAAGCAGTCCGCCCAAGGCCTCGGCCCCCAATAAAAACCCGACCAAAATAGGCAAGACAACAATGACTATGGTCGGCAACATCATTTCTTTAATAGCCGCTTTAGTCACAATGTCCACACACTTGCCATATTCGGGCTTAGCCGTGCCTTCCATAATACCTTTAATTTCTCTAAATTGTCGCCTGACCTCTTCAACCACTTTGCCACCAGCCCGCCCGACGGCCCGCAAGGCTGATGAGGCCACCACATAAGGCAATAATCCGCCCAATAAAAGCCCAACTAAAATTTTCGGGTTAGACAAAGAAAACAACATATTCTGGCCTGCATTAATAATTTCTTGCGTGTAGGCGGCGAATAAAACCAAAGCCGCCAAAGCAGCCGAACCAATGGCCACCGACTTAGTTACGGCTTTAGTGGTATTGCCCACCGAGTCCAAAGCGTCAGCCGCCTCTCTGGATTTTTCACTCTCGCCAGCCATTTCTAAAATACCAGCAGCATTGTCAGTGATAGGGCCATAAGAATCCATGGCGATAATCATACCAGTTAAAGACAGCAACGAAACTGCCGCAATGGCCAAGCCATAAATGCCGCCTAACCAATAGGACACTAAAATACTCACAGAAATCAAAACCACCGGCGCATAGGTTGACTGCATACCAATAGCCAAACCAGCAATCACATTGGTGGCGTGGCCGCTTTGCGAAGCTTCGGCAATCTGTTGCACGGGCTTGTGTTTTTTTGAGGTGTAATAGTCAGTAATTAAGAACAAACCGAAAGCCAAAGCCAAGCCAACCAAGCTAGGGACATAAAGTTGTATGGTGGACAGGCCAATTTGTTGGGACATTTTTTGAATAATCGGCGCAAATAAAATAGCCGAAATAACTGCCGAAGCTGCCACACCCTTATACAAAGCAGCCATAATACCTTGTTTTTTGCCCAGTTTCACAAAAAAGGTGGCCACAATACTACTAACAATGCCAGCGCCGCTCAAAAGCAAAGGTAAAAGCAGAGCCACCGATGAACCAGCGAAAAGCAAGGAACCCAAAATCATAGTGGCGGCAATCGTGACCACATAAGTTTCAAATAAGTCAGCAGCCATACCAGCGCAATCACCTACATTATCGCCTACTTGATCAGCAATTACGGCCGGGTTTCTGGGGTCGTCTTCAGGGATGCCTTGTTCCACCTTACCGACCAAATCAGCGCCCACATCAGCTGCTTTAGTATAAATACCGCCCGCCAACCTGGCAAAAATAGAAATCAACGAAGCGCCAAAGCCCAAACCAGCCAAAGCCTTGAGGTCATTGGTTAGAAGCCAAAAAATTGTCGTGCCTAAAAGCCCCAAGCCAACCACAAAAAAACCAGTAACCGAACCTCCCTGAAAAGCCAGGCCAAAGGCTTTTTTTAAGCTTTGTTTAGAGGCCTCGGCCACCTTGGCATTGGCTTTAGTAGAAACAACCATGCCAATATAGCCTGCCAAAGCCGACAAAACAGCGCCAGTTAAAAATCCCAAAGCCACTTTAGCCCCTAAAATCAGCCAAAGCAAAACGAAAATAACTACCGCCAGTATACTAATTGTTCTATACTCTCGTTTCAAAAAAGCCATAGCGCCTTCCTTAATGGCAGAGGCAATTTCTAAAATTTTGGGAGCTGGCTTGGCTGATTTTTGAATTTTCCAAACCACTGCTAGGGCGTAAATAATAGATAAAAGGGCCGCAGCGATGATAAATATGTATAAAGACATAAATTTTTAATTTTAAATTTTTATACCTGGCATTTGCTGCAGAAATCTGCTTGCGGGTAGGCCTCCAGCCGACCAATGGCTATTGGTTTGCCACATTTATCGCAAATGCCGTATGTACCTTTTTTAATTTTTGCTAACGCTAAATTAACCTTTCTTAATTCTTCTTCCAAGGTGTTGCCCAAGCTCAATCTAACAGCAAACTCTTCTACCTCATCAGCTTCTTCTTCAATGCCGCCTTTATAAAGTGGCATTTTGGCGTCCCAGTCGCCTTCTTTCTGCGTAGACTTTTGAGCAAATGAGCCCAACTGCTTTTCCAAATCAACTTTGGCCTGATTAAGTTTTTCAGCCATTGCCTCAACAAATTTTTTATCCATGAGAATTTAATTAAATTAAAAATAAACTTCCACCAACAAAAGTGGAATAGTTGCTCCTTTGGACCTTGCTTGATAATTATTTATTAACATATTAACACAAAAAAATCAAAAACCAAACTACAACTCGTTACTACGGAGTAGCTATTTTTTCCAATTCGTCAATCTCGGTTTGAATTTCATCGGCAATCGTTATGGCCCCATCAGCATACCAAGTATAGGGCGAACTGGTTGATCCGGAAAAATAGATCATGGCCGCGTTCCATTCTCCTTTCCGTGTTTTTGTTTTTGCCCCGGATTCTGATAAGTATAAGCCAGCGGCCAAAAAAGCGTCTTGTATATTCCAAGGGTCAGCTGGCTTCCCTGTAATTTTTTCTATTTTATCTTTATACAGCATCCAAGTAGAAGGGATAAAATCAGCTGGGCCCATGGCCCCTCCCCAACCAAAGCTCATTGGGCAGGTAACTGGAGTTTTTAAGGGGTCTCTTTTTAAGTCCTTGGTAATGCTTAAAAAGTTCTTAATATCTCGGCTGGGTTTCATCACCTTGGCTAATTTTTTGCCGTCGTTTATTCTAACGCCTTCTCCGGTGCTAAAATTAGTTAAATAGCACATATCAAATTTTTCCAGCTTTAATTCTTCTTGAAAAATAGACAGCAAAAAAGCTGGCCTAATATCAACGCTTTTTCCGACCCATTTGGCAATATCTAAGGCTTCGCCAAAAGTAAGGGTATTTGGTTCACCTATTAATTCAAAATTTTTAGCCCTAATTTCAGGCGAGGCAAACTCTTTTTTCAAGTCCAGAATACGATTATAGGACTCTATAATCCTCTCTTCTTTAATTTTATTTGTTTTAACAGCATTAAAAATTATATTCCTCACTTTATAAGCTATCTCGTTGTCATACCCTTTAGGGCTATTGTTCAAAAAAATTAATACATCTACTCCCGCATTAATAGCGGTTATAACTGCTTCATCTAATTGATAATTATCGCTAATAGCGGCCATCTGCATATCATCAGAGATAATTACTCCGTTAAAGCCAATCTGTTTTCTTAAAATATCTTGCAAAAAATATGTTGATAAAGATGCGGGATAATTTTTATCAATTTTCTTATTGATGACATGAGCTACCATCACTGCTTTAAGCAAGCCTTCTTCATTAAGTTTTTGATAGGGCAATAATTCTTCGGCTTTATATGTATTAGTTACATCTGTTAAGCCCTGGTGACTATCTTTTGTCGCGCTGCCGTGCCCGGGAAAATGTTTTTCCACGGTAATAATATTCTTTTTCAAATGATTTTGAATAAAAACCCTAGCTTGATTAATAACCTCTTGCGGGTCTGATGAAAAAGAACGATCCAATGCCCCGATGGCCGGGCTTTTAGGATTGATATTAACATCAATCACCGGAGCTAAGTTCATATTAAACCCCAAGCTCTTTAACTCGGTGGCTAAATCCGTGGATTCTTTATAAACAGTTTGCAAGGTCTTATCTTGGCCCATTTTCTTGGCTGAAACAATTGGTAAAAATCCGTATTTCTCTGCCAAGCGGTTAACATTTCCTCCCTCCGCATCTACCGCCACCAATAAAGGAATAGCCGAGTATTTCTGAATGTCAGAAATTATTTTTTTTGTTTGTTGAGGATCAACAATATTTCTAGGAAAAGTGTTTGAAGTAAAATCATAATCAGAAAGTATTACGCCTCCGATAGCAACATCTTTAATTATTTTAGAAATATCAGAGCTGGTGGGAGCTGCTGTACCACGAAATCCTATCATGATCATCTGGCCAATTTCTTTTTTTAATTCTTCATCTGTTAAGTTTGTTTGGCTTGCTTTATTTATTTCAGCGTTTATTATGGCTGGCTTATAAACTACTGCTAATTTATTTTTATACAATAAAATTCCTCCGCCTCCACAGATAATAACAGCTAAAATAATTATAGCTAAACTCTTTTTCATCTTATTTTTTCAACTCATTAATAATCGCTTTCAATTGACTGCCAGAAGTGGCCAAAATAAACTTATCACCCATGATTGCGTAGCAAATGCCAAAGTCGTCCTTTTTCCTAAAAGTTTCATAACGAAAAGCCACGCCGCCTGACAAGGCGCTTCTAAAATAGCCAACTTCGGCTGGCTTGGTTTTACCTAAAGCCAGCCAAAGCTCGGCCCAATCTTTTTCCATTTGTGGCTCCCATGTTTTGAGGCCAGCAGTTAAAGCAGCCACATCTTTAACATTAACCACGAAACCAAAGCGACTAGAAGCCCCTTCACCCGAAAGCAATAAAATATCTCCCAGATCCAAGGCATTAGCGATGTTCTCTGGCCAAGCCATTAAGAAAATTGCCAAGAAACCATTCAAGCTTAAAACAGAATTGTCATTGGTTTGAAAAACTATTTCCGTTAAGCCAGCCCCCTGGTTCTCTTGCAAAGCTGTTTTTAATAAATCAGCGATTGAAGTAGTGGCGCCAAGTTGGAGGATTTTAGTTTGCTGAACTGCAATCAGGGGTTGGGGCAAAACCACCACCGGCGTAGTGGTCGGCGCGGTAGTGGTAGCAATGGGAGTAGCAATGGGAGTAGTTGTAACAGTCGTGGTGGCTGGTTGTTCAATAAGAATAGGTGTTGAGGTTGGCGTAGTAGCTGGAATAATCGGCGTAATCACTGGCGTTATTGATAAAGATGGCTCTGGCTTAGGTGAAATAACATAAAAGTAAACCAAAACCACTGCGACAACCGCTATCACAAAAATTATTAAAATAAAAAATATCCTAGCCAAAACTTTCTCAAAGAGCGAAGATTTTTTCACTAATGGCCGAAAAACAATCTCTTTACCCATTTTCATAGAACCCATCAAAGAAGGCGCGTGGCCAGATAGACGCGCCATAAACCTTTCTCTGCCGGCCAATTCTTCTGGCGAAACTTGCGACAATTTTAACAAAATATCAGCTTTAGAAAGTGGCCCCTTAATTTTTGACACTACAAAAGACTCCCGTTGCGTTTCAGCTTTTTGCTGTATTAAAGCTAAATTTTTTTCTCGCTCTCTAATGATGGCCTGCTGTTTGATTTTCACCGCGGTTTGCTCTTCTGAGCCAGATAAAGCTTCTGGCTTATTGGTCATAGCGGGCTTGATAGGAGCTATCTCTGGTTCACTTTTGATGCTCGGCTTTTCAAGAAAACTTAAAACCGGTAAAAGCGGCTTAACCTGCTCGCTTCTTGTCTCAATCTCTTGTTTTTTGGCCGCTTCAATGGTTTCTCTTTGCTTATTTCTTTCTTCAACAATGCTTTCTGCCTCAGTAAAAGGTTTTCTCAAATAAACATCAATATCTTCAGCTCTTATTTCTAAAGCCATTTGTTTGCGCAAGGCCTCATCATAGCTTTTACTCAAAACATTAATTTGCTCTTTATTCTGTTCGGCTTTCTTTTCAATTTCCCAACGTTTCTGTTCAGTGCTTTTGCGTTGTTCGTCTAATCGCCAGCGATTTTGCTCAATTTCTTTTTTCTTAGGAAAAGAATCTGCCTTATCAATAGCTTCTTCTAAAGAAACCTCTTGCGCTTCTAGCGCCTTTTCTTGCTGACCAAGCTCATTAAGTTGCCTGCTTAATAAAAGATCCTCGCTTTGACTAGTGGCTTTTTCTTTACCCAAACCCCTTCTTTGGGCGTCCAGAACTGCTACTTTTTCAATGAGCATTAAGCGCTCTTGAGCAAAGGTGATTTTTTCTAACTCCTCGGTTGCCTTTTCTTTTTGCCCAAGCAAATTGCCTTCTTGACTTAAAATATCCTGTAATTGCAACTCCACTGCTTTAATTTCGGCGTTCTTGGCCTCAACTTTCTCTTCTTGTTCCCATTTTTGTTGCGCAGCCTGGCGTCGTTGTTGCTCTAACGCCCATCTTTGTTCTTCTAACTGATGTCTTTCTTGGGGCAAGCTGGTGGCTTTTTCTTTTTGTTCAATTTCTTTCTCTTGAGACTTAATTTGGGCGTCTTTGATGATAAAAGGTGAAAGCGACTTAATCAATACTTGTTTTTCTTCCGCGAGAGTCGCTAATTTTAATTCCAAGGGCCTTCTCTGTGGCCAGAAAACTTGCAGCTTGGCATCTAAATCGCTTTTTTCTTGAGCAAAACGATTTCTTTGCTCTGCTTTTTCCTGTAATTCTTCAATAAAAAGTGGTTCAACCTTAAAGTTTTCCGGTAAAATAACCTTAACGACCGGCTCTGTTGGCGTTGATATTGCCGGAACAACAACCTTTGGTGGAAGCGGGATGTCAACTTCACCCAAACGCAAACCCGAAGCCAACTCCTTTTTGACTATTATTGGCTTGGGCTCTGGCGTAGCCACAGAAAAAGCTGGGGTAATAATAGAAGCAACAGGCGTAGGCGTCTGCTCATTGGACGGTATAGATGGCAAAACAGCCGGCGAAGAACGACTCAAACCATTCTTAATTTTCGAAAAAAAACTCTCTTTCTTTTCTTTCTTAATCGAAAGCCCAACCACCTCTGTTTTTGACCGAGGGGTTATTTTTAACCAATTCCGCTTCTTTTTTTCTCTAAACACTTGCGCTTGCCCACCCTGCAATTGCCGCAAGTCGTCTTCCATAAAAACCAAAGCGCCCTGGGCTAAAATTTGAAAAATATTTTCATCAGTAAGTTCTCTTGTTCCGGCCGTAGGGCCAGCAGCTGTTTGGACCATAAAAATAAGCTTCTTGAAACCGAGTGTCAACAAGTTTGTTGACACTCGGTTTCAACAGCAGGTGCTATTGTTTAGCTAAATTTTGGTGGGTTTTTAGGCCGTCGGCGTAATGCTGTTGGATTTGGGCTTGGGAAAGGGCGGAGCTAAAGATGCGGACATCATCAATAAGGCCGTTGAAATAATAAAAACCGCCACCTATTCTTAAAGGCATGGTATTACTTGCAAGCAATCCACTTCCGACTTTTGCTCCAGGAACACGCACAGAATTTACATACTGTATACCACCATTATCATAAACTAAAACTACATGAGTCCATGTATTGAGAGTTATATTGCCAACACTTGCTATTGTGCCCCAAACACCACCTCGGTTAGCATACCAGTATAATTTCCTCTGAAAGCTTGTGCCGCCTGTATACAAAGTAAAAGTCATATTAGTAGAGGCATTTCCCTTGTTAATCGGGTTATTTGAATATGCGCCAGTGTATCCTGTTTGATAGAGCCACATTTCAACAGTTAACTTATCAGTAATATTTAAACTTGTGCTGTTCACAGCGTTCACATAATCATCCACCCCGTCAAACTGCATCGCTTTGCCCACCACGCCATCAACAATATCACAACCCGTGCCATTGCCGCCTTTGTAGATGGTGCCGTTATTGCTATTGCCCGAGTCATCATAAACCGTGTTGCTTGAAGTTGAGATGTTGTCAAAAGTCCAAGCGCCAACCAATTGGTCGCCCAAGGAATGATTGATACTGCCAGCCCATTGCAATGTTTTGGCTATGCGGGCCTTGTCGGTGTAGCCATTGTAGGACACCAAAATAACGCTGGATAAGATACCAATGATAGCGATAACAACCAGAAGTTCTAAAATGGTAAAACCTTTTTGCATAAGTTGAGTCTGTACGAGGTCTGACCTAGTACGCTACTTTAATATCTTGGTCTTGTTGGCCTGGGTCTATCATAGCCTGCTTTATCGCGAGGCAATGCGGGAGTGCTTTGTTTTATTTCTGGATTAAACCCGGCATCTTTGGCTGAAAAATTCAGCCGACCCTGGTCATCAACATTAGTCAGCTTGACCGGGATAACATCGCCTACCTCTACCACATCTTCTACTCTTTCTATTCGGACTGGCGCTAATTGGGAAATATGCACCAAACCCTCCACGCCCGGAGCCACTTCCACAAAAGCGCCAAAATCCATAATTCTTTTAACGGTTCCTTGAAATTCCTCACCCGGCTTAAATTCTTTAGCCAAGCCCTTGATCCATTCAATAGCTTTTTGCATACCTTCGTCATTCGTGCCTGAAACAAACACCCGGCCATCTTCTTCAATATCAATAGCCACGCCACATTCTTCAATAATGCTATTAATCACTTTACCGCCCGAGCCAATCACCGCTCCAATTTTATCAGGGTTTATTTGAACAACTGCCACCCGTGGGGCAAAAGGCGAAAGCTCGGCTCTGGGTCCTGGCAAAACCGCTTTCATTTTTTCTAAAATTTCCAAACGAGCTTTCTTGCCCCGAGCCATTGCTTCCTCCATTATCTTTCGAGTAATGCCATCGGTTTTGACATCCATCTGAATAGCCGTTATGCCTTGAGTGGTGCCAGCTATCTTAAAATCCATATCGCCGAAATGATCTTCCGGCCCCTGAATATCAGTCAGCAGTTTATAGTTTTGATTGTCTTTTTTAATCAACCCTACCGCAATGCCCGTCACTGGTCGCTTAATCGGCACGCCAGCGTCCATTAAAGCCAAACTTGCCGCGCTAATAGCTGCTTGACTAGTAGATCCGTTAGAAGTCAACACCTCCGAAACAATACGAATGGTATAGGGAAATTCATCAAAACTAGGAATCATCGGCAAAAGCGCTTTTTCCGCCAACATGCCGTGGCCAATTTCCCGCCTGCCTGGGCCAACTAATCTTTTTACTTCACCAGCTGAATAAGGCGGAAAATTATAATGGTGCATAAATCGTTTCTTGCCCGAAAAATCCATGCCTTCCAGCAATTGTTGGTCGCCCGGCCCGCCCAAAGTTAAAATTGAAAGCACCCTGGTTTGGCCACGAGTAAAAAGCCCAGCGCCATGAGTGCGCGGCAAAATACTCACATCCACCTCAATTGCCCTCACCTCGTCTAGAGCCCGTCCATCGGGGCGAGCTGAATCTTTTAGGATTTTCTCGTCTAAAATATTTTCCTGAATTGTTTCCCAGAAAATTTTAGCATCAGTTATTTTTTCATCGCCAAATTCAACTTTAACCATTTCCAAATACTCTTTTTGAATTTGCGCCAAATCAGCCGCAACTTCAGATCGATCAAAACTTTTATTTTTTCTGTATAAAATCTCTTCAATTTTTTTAGCCAAAAATTCTTGCGCTCTTTTCCCTAAGGCCTCGTCAATCTTTGAATCCGCTAAAACAACTTTCGCCTTGCCCACTTGCCCGATAATCTCTTTCTGAAAATCAATCAGTTGGCGTAAAAAAGGCAAAGCAAAATCATAGGCCCCCAAAAGCACTTCCTCGTTGAGCTCTTCGGCCTTGGCCTCAATCATATTGATTAAAATCTCGTTATCTTGCTCCACCCCGGCTAAAATAATATCCAAGTCGGTTTTGAGCCGCTGTTCGTAGGAAGGGAATAAAATAAACTGGCCGTCTATTCGCCCCACTCGCACTACCGCCACTGGACCCTGCCAAGGCATGGGCGAAATGCTTAAAGCAATAGAAACACCCAAAAGCCCAAGAGTGGCCGGGTCGTTTTCTGTGTCCCAAGACAAACAAGTCGCAATCGCCTGCGCCTCTCTCTTGAAATTAGCTGGAAACAACGGCCGAATAGCCCGGTCAATCATTCTAGCATTCAGCGTGGCCTCCGAGCTGGGCCGACCTTCTCGTCTCACAAAACGGCTGCCTAAAATTTTCCCAGCCGCATAATACCTTTCTTCATAATCGCAAGTAAGCGGGAAAAACCCCAACCCCGCAGCTTCATTGCCCATTTGAGCGGTGGCCAACACTGAAGTGTCACCCATTTGGATAAAGCACGACCCCGAACATTGATCCGCCAACCCGCCAATTTGCACTTTTAAGGTTTTATCACCGACCTGCGTTTCAAACTTTTTTTTCTCTGCCATTTACTTTTTAATCTTGAGCAGTTGTTTAAGAATTTCAAGTTAAGAATTCATTTTATTCTGATGAATTCCTATTTTCAAATTCTTAATCCAACCAGCCCAAAATCTATTTTATTATTTTTATTTTCAATTTATCGTCCGGCCGTTTTCTTTTTCCATATCTTCTAAAATACTCTCTAAGCTATATAGTGCCTTTCCATTATCTTCTTGTTTCTTGGCCGCCTCGCGAGCTTTCTCAGCCAACACCCGAAACCGCAAAATTTTCGTGTTGGTATCTAGGACATCTCTATGCTTTTCAATAAAATCCAGCAAATGCCGTTCCTCGCGAATTTGGCCGATAATATCTTGATTTAAAATTTCTCTTGTTTCTCCAGTATATCTAATATTCGCCTCATCTCTTTTCTCTACATTGAAATCTCCTATTATTTTTTCAATATTGTATCGTGAACAAACATTCAACAATCTATTAAGATACTCATCATAATCCTTATTATTGATGTCTTTTTCAAGATACTTCGCTGTATCATCGCCCACTAACAGCCATACCCCCCCCTCTTGATTTTCAATTAAAAAAGCTGTGTATGTTACTTGAGGTTTTTCCGTTTTCTGCTCGCAAAAATTTTCCAAATTGCCTTCTGCTTCATAGTGTGGATAACTCTTGTCTCTAATATCCTGCCAGTCATCAATCCATAGCTCATATTTGTCAATTTTGTCTAAAAACCTAAATACTAAAGCCACCGCCTCTCTCTTTATTTTCACCTCGCTTGGCCAATTCCAAACTCTGATGTTTTTCAGCTCTCCGCTTTCGCTCGGCTTAATGCTGGCTAATTTTTCGCGAAAAACCCCCACAAAATCAATCGGCTCTTTCTCGCGGCTTTCTGGTTGCGGCTCTTTTTCTGCTAACATATTATTGTTTTATTTTTCCCTCCAAAAACTGCAAAATGTAATCACAGTATTTATTGTAATCTTCCAAACATTCTTTAATAGAAGAATAAATTTGCCCCGCGTCTAATTTGTCATAGTCATGGACTAACTTATTTCTCGTTTTGACACTCCTTAAAATATTTTGGGCAAAATCTTCCGGATAAATTTTAAAATCAACCAAGCGCAAAAATGTCTCGCCATAGCTTAAGGGCGATTTTGTCTCTTTAACCGCTAATTCGGCAATCAAGTGTTCATTGACATCTATAGCCCGAACAACGATTCTTTCTAAAATTCTTTCAGCGGCGCTTAGTTTGATAAAATCGCTGGCCACCTCTTCAAGCGAGTATTGGGATAATTTTTCCAAACTAACCAATTCCTCGTCAATTAAAGTAATCTTCCTTTTGACAAAATTTTTATTAACCATAAATTAATTTACCCAATTCTTTGTGTTTCTTTTTTATTAACAAATCTTCTAAATTAAAAAGAGATTCGCTGTCTATGTAATTTCTAAAAGCAAAGGCCTTAAATTCTAAATAGTCAATTTCTTTGCCAAAAAGCAGCTGGCTATTTTGGGAAATTTCGTGAAGCAAGAGCGGGTTAGCGCTTCTGATATCAACTTGGTCAACGATATCTTTGTGAAACAAATCGCCCAAGTCGTTGTTCAAATCTATTCTTTCATCTGTGGATAATTGCTTTTGGGCAGAGTAGGCAATATCAACATCTGAATCTGGCTTAGCCCGACCATTAACCTGCGAACCAAAAAGCAAAACCATCTCTAAATTGTATTTTTGAGCAATTTCTTTAATTTTTTCTTTGTTAAT
>JAPLWE010000009.1 GCA_026396705.1 Candidatus Gribaldobacteria bacterium | reverse complement strand
CCGGCTCCGCCAGTCGCATTGACCGTGACATCATTGCCAGCTCGGGAAACAGTGATGTTAGCGCCAGCGATAATATTTCTAACAGCGGTGGTATAGACACTGTCCCAGTTGGTGATTTGAGTGGAGGTAATATTTTTAGCCGGGCTGACGCCGAAGATAGGGTCGGTTTCCGCGCCTGTGCCAGTAATCGCGCTGCAAACAGTCGTTCCTCCTGCCCCCTGAATTTGAGTCACTGCCTGGCCAGCCGAACAAGCGATTGTATGAGAAGCCCATGAAGTGTAGGCGGTGTTCCAGTTGTTGATGGTGGCTGATGAAATGGTTGCCCCGCCAACAGTGCCAGCGTTAGTCACGGTTAAATTACCCACAGTATCAGTTCCAGTAACAAAGAAATTGCCATTGGCAGTCGCGCTATTTCCATCGCTGGTAAGGGCAGGGTTAGTTACCCAAGTAGTGCCGTTATAGCGCAAGGTGTTGTAGAGAACGCCCGCGGGAAGAGAGCCTGCTCCAGCGTTTATCGTCACATCGTTGCCAGCTCGGGAAACAGTGATGTTGGCGCCAGCGATAATGTTTCTAACAGCTGTGTTGTAGACATTGTCCCAGTTGGTTATTTGAGTTCCAGTAATGTTCTTGGCTGGGCTAGCGCCGAAGATAGGGTCGGTTTCGGTGGATGTAGCCCCGCCTCCACCGCTAGTATTAGTAATAGTCCAAACCCCGCTGGCGTTAGATAGAGAAATACCTAAACCAGCTACAAGGCTTTTGACCTGATAAGCAGGATCTAATGTTAAAGTAACAGCGCCAGTGGCGCCCCCGCCAGTAAGACCCGCGCCAGCTGTTACGCCGGTGACAGTGCCAATGACAGCTGGCCAAGCATTTTTACATACATTACCAAGACAAAGACTACTTGAGGTAGTAATAGTTAGGTCACCATAAACATTGGTGGTTGATAAGTAAGAAATGCCATTAATTGTTAGCCCACCAGTTTTAGTTTGAGCGGTTGAGCCAATATTAAGTGGAGTTGGCGTATTTCCAGCAGGAGGCGTTTGCGAGGGCTCGGTCCAAGCCAAGGCCGAATAGAAGCAACCCAAACACAAAACCAAAATACCCGCAAACATTAAGGTGTTTCGGAAATATTGTTTTGATGCCTTTCTGTCTTGGGTCAGCATAAAAGCTAACTTGATTAAACTAATTCTTGCCTTGAGCAATAACTTCGTCAACTACACCGTATTCTTTGGCCTCTTTGGCTGATAAATAAAAATCACGGTCAGTGTCTTGTTCCACGGTTTTTAATGGCTTGCCAGTGTGCTTGGCTAAAATCTGGCTGATTTTATCTTTAATTTTCAAAATTTGTCTAGCGCCAATCTCAATTTCCGACGCCTGCCCAGTAATACCTCCCATGGGCTGATGTAAAAGAATTTCAGAGTTGGGCAGGGCATAGCGTTTACCCTTAGCTCCTGCTGCCAGCAAAACAGCCGCCATTGAAGCGGCCATACCCACGCAAATAGTAGTTACATCACATGAGACATATTGCATGGTATCATAAATTGCCAAACCAGCCGTCACTGAGCCACCCGGCGAATTGATATAAAGCTTAATATCACGCTTACTGTCTTTAGATGTTAAAAGTAAAATTTCAGCAATCACTAAATTAGCCACATGGTCGTCAATCGGCCCGGCCAAAAAAATAATGCGCTCCTCCAAAAGTCGCGAAAAAATATCCATAACTCTTTCACCACGACCCGAACGATCAATTATTGTAGGAATGATTGGCATAAAAATAGTTCAAAATTATTAATTAATCACAAAGCTTTTCCAAAAGCTGAAAAACTTTTTCATGCTCTATCTTTTCTCTATAATACTCTTTTAATCTTTGTCTATCAATTTCCTGTTGATGTTCCTGTGGATAACCTGTTAGGAATTTGTCAATTGCTTGGGTAATTTCATCTTCAGTAGCTTCAATGCCTTCTTTCTGGCCGATAGCCCTTAAAATCAAAAAACTCTTAACTCGTTGCTCGGCTTGCTTAGCCAGCTCAACCGCTAATTCTTCTGGCGATTTTTTAATCTGCTCTAAGTATTCATCAAAACTAATTTTCGAATGCTCATCAACTTCTTTTTTAAGATTGCTTAGTATTCTTTCTTTTTCAGACAGAATCAAGCTGTCAGGTAGCTCCACTTTTAACTCTTGGCTGATTTTTTGCAAAACATCATTACGCCAGTTCTGAATTTCAGCCCCATCTTTTTCTTGCTGAATACCCTCTTTAATATTAGCTCGCAACTCGGCGATATCCTTAAAGCGACCAATTTTTTGAACAAAATCATCAGTAAGCTCGGGCAGTTTCATTTCTTTAACCGCTTTAATCTTTACTTGAAAGCTAGCTTCTTGTCCGGCTAACTCTTTATTGAAATAATCAACAGGAAAAGTTATCTTAAATTCTTTTTGGCCATTTGCTTCCAAACCCAACAATTCATCTTCAAAACCAGGCATAAATTTACCCTCGCCCAGTAGAAAAGCATCCTCAAATTTTTTATTCATTTCCACTTGAGGACTTTGATATTCCATCTCTATCCAATCTCCTTTTTGGCATGGCCGAGCTAACTCGTTAAATTCAGCTCTAGATCGCTGAATCCATTTTAAGGTTTCTTCAATTTCATTATCATCAACTTGGCTAACTTTTTTCTCAACTGTAGCCACAATTTTTTTATAATCAGGCAATTGCACATCCGGCAAAACCGCTACTTTTATCTTGAATTCAAAAGGATTATTTTTAGCCAGCTTCAAGATAGCCACTTCGGGCTTACTGATTGGCTCTATTTTTTCTTCGTGGATAATCTGGTGATATTTATCCTGAATAGCTTGCTCGGCCGCTTCTTCCAAAAGATGGCTATCACCGATTTTATCAGCCACCATATTTTGAGGCGCCTTGCCCGGCCGAAAGCCTCCCATTTTTACCTGGCCGGTTATTTGTTTTAAGGCTTTCTGAAAATACACCTCAAATTCCTCCCAGCTCAATTCGCCAGCAATCTCGATATTTGATTGTTTCAATTTCTTAATTTCTGTTTTCATAGAATTAATTGCTTTGCTAAGTATTTGGCCTCTGTTTCAAAAAACTTTTTAACATCTTTCCAACTCACTGCTT
>JAPLWE010000023.1:10518-21153 GCA_026396705.1 Candidatus Gribaldobacteria bacterium | reverse complement strand
CAAACCATTAAAGAGCTTAAAAAAAGCCTATGATTTTCATCATAGGCTTTTGTCTTGCGCTTTGCGCAAAACCTTTTTTGGATTCACTTACAATTTTTATCAGCAGGAGCAGAATCCTTTCTCTCCGCTGGTAAAACTTCCGCATTGATATCAATTTCATCAACCTGGTTGGGAAGTTGCAACCCAGTTGAATATTTCTGTGCGTCCTTGGCATTCTTGGTCCGGAACTGGCCGTTCCTCGCCAAGTAAAGTAGCCCGAGCCCTTTCTGCCTCTCCTTCTCATTCGAAGAGTGCAGATAGGTTTCGGCCACCTCGAGATTCTTTGTCTTGGCGTTCACCACCTTGACCTTGCGGTCAACTTGGCGAATCGCCTGATGTGTCTCTTGGATAGTCTGCTCCCAGGCTCTATCCATATCACTAACCCGATTATTCAAAGCTTCAAGCCCAGTTGTCGGGTTGTCCAACCGAGCCTCAATCGCGCCTACCCTTTCTTCAATAGTTTTAGTTCCTGTCGAAGTTGGGCTAACGCTCGCCGTCGTCTGTTCTGGACCGGCTTTGCCATCTACGTATTTCTGGAACCTATCGACACTTTCTTTCATCTTTTTGATAGATGTATGATAGTCGACTGACGGCTCTCCAGAAATGACGAGATCGCCACCGGCTTTAGTCTGAATAGTCTGCTGAGGCTGAGGCTGAAGCTTGGCTACCTGCTCTTTGAGGGTTTTAATCTCAAGAACAAGCGCCGCTTCTTTCTCCGCCCGTTTAGCATCAAGTGCGACATAGAAATTGGTTAGGGCCTTTTTCCCGCCAATCTGCCTTTTTTCTACCAGCCCTTTGTCTAACAAAGCCTGCGCTTCGACTGGAGTACATCCAGCCTGTTTTGCTTCGTTGACAAGTGCTTTTTGATGCGCGTCACCGAAGTATTCGACCACCGAACCCTTACCGAGTCCGGGCCTAACATAAGCGCGAGCCAATTTTCCAACATCTCTTTCGCTCCAGGTTAATTCCTCGTCTTTATCCTGAGCGATAATCCCCTCTTCAGCTCGAAGAGAATCAACTGTTAGTAGAGCAACTAAAGAAAATAAAAAGAAAAATAAAAAAAACTTTTTCATTATAGAATCCTCCATTGACAGGGCCCAGCAATCTGGCTACCCTGTGTATATTTCGTTCAATCTAGAATTTTTTACCACGACGACCCGAAGTGGTCGTGGTGGTCGTTGTTTCGGTTGTACCGGTTTCGGTTGTAGCTGGAGCCTTTATTGTGGCCGCGGGCGCCACAAGTCCTTGCTTTTTCATCTCGGCGACAATCTGCGCAGCGGTCGGGGTGTTGGTGACTGAAATCCCTTGTTCGGCAGGCATAGCCGCCTGAACTGCAGCTTGAATCGCCTTTGTGTCAATCTTAACCGGTGGCGTTGGTCTAAGAAACGAAACGAACAGCCAGCCAAGAACTATCAAACCGACAACAAACGCGCTGACAGCCCATCTCTTGGCGGATTTAGCCGATTTTTCGGCATTAGCTCCAGCAGCGAAACCCGTGGCAAGTTGACCTTTCAGGCCAACAACAGTAGATCCATCATCTGCCGTCCCACCCAGTATCTCAAACTTTATTTCCTCCACCTTTTGATTGACTTCATTGGCTTCGGAAAAAACTCCCTTTATCTGCGCAATCACCGGATCCAGATCAACCATCTTTGGCTCGGGGAATTCAATCTCCCCGATCTTGTCCAAAATAGACGAAAGGTCCTGTGGTGCCGGTATCTTTATTTCGGCGATTTGATTTTTAATTTCTTCAAATCTTTTTACGACAATACCGGGTTCAAACTTTCCATCTTTTTCGCCACCGATTAACCATAATTGATTTTTCAAAATCATTTCAGAAAGATCTCTGATATCTCTCTTTAGTTCGGCGACGAATGCAGTGTCCTGCGCTGGGACCTTAATCCCTTTGACAAGCTCTTGCAATGCAACGAGTTGTGCTGCAATTTCATCGAGCTGTTTTTTCGAAACACTTGACGCAATAACTTCCTCAACCTGCTCAGAAACTTCAATAATAAGCCCGGCGTCGAGAAATTTTTCCAACGCTTCAGCCTTTTGCAGCTTTGGCACTTGGATTATCTGTTTTTCGCCAGCATCAAGTTTACCCAACAACGCCCCTGCTTCGGTCGGTAGCATAAATTCAATCAAAACAGCCACCGCCTCGGCAAACCTTCCCTCACCGCACGACAAAACAGTTATCTCTGCCATTTCTGGTTTTGATTCCTCTGTCGCCATCCCTTTTTTCAGCAATGCGTCAATTTCCTCCTGCTGCGAGATTGGCTCCTGTTCAGTAATCGACGGTTCCGGTTTCAACTCTTCAAAAGTTGCATCTACAATAGGCGGTTTTGTTGAAACCTCACCAAACCCGAGGTCTTTAAGCTGGTTATATCTCGCCACTGCCGCATTCATATCATCGGCTGGAAAAATCAAACCCTTGTCCCCGAGCGCAAATCTAATGTATCTATCCAGATCTCCCTTATTCTGTTCTTCTTTTAGATCTGGGTATATTGCCTGCAAAAAATCTACTAACTTTCGTTCGTTTTCTTTCTGAACTTTAAATATGACCTCATATTCTGACATTTTCAATCCTCCATTTAGGTTCGAACATAATTATCTTTTGGTGAAAACACCCAAGTTGGTTGTATTAGGTCAGACCTCATACATACATTCTAATCCGACTTGGGTGTTTTCACCTATTCAATTTGAAGGTTCTTTAACATCAATATTATATCACCTTTTTTATCTTATGTCAAGATAAAAGCCCCTCTCAATGAAATGAGACGGGCTTTTATATAATGCGCTTAAAATTTATTTCAATTCAATGGTGGCGCCAACAGCGACGAATTTCTTTTTGATTTCTTCAGCTTCTTCTTTCTTGACATTCTCTTTCACAGTTTGCGGGGTGGTAACAGCCGCGTCAACCATATCCTTGGATTCTTTCAAGCCTAATTGGGTAATGTCGCGCAAAGTTTTGATCACATCAATCTTTTTGTCGCCTACCACAGTTAAAACCACATTAAACGACGCCTTCTCTTCTACAGCGGCAGCGCCTGCCCCACCGCCTGAGGGCATAGCCATCATCGCTGGAGCGGAGCTTACGCCGAACTTTTTCTCTAAAATTTTCACCAACTCGGCCAAGTCAAGCACGGACATTTTCTCAATTTCTTCCACTAACTTTTCGAACTTTTTAGGAACTTCAACTTCATTTTGTTCTTCTGCCATATATTTTAATTATTATTTATTATTTTTTAATGTTTGATAGAACAGTCAACAGACCTTTAATATTGCCATTTAACACATATACAAAATTGCTGGCTGGCGCTTGTAAGCTGCCCAACAAACGGCCAAGCAATTCATTTCTGGAGGGTAATTCAGCCAATTCCAACATTTTTTCTTTGCCCCAAAATTTTCCGCTAAAAACTCCTCCCAAAATTCGCAAATTATCATTTTCTTTTTGAATGCCCCGACAAATTTTCGCTGGGCTTACTTCATCATTAAAGCCAAAGGCCAAAGCCAGCTGACCCTCCACTTCGCCTACTTCTTTGTAAACATCGCTATGACCAGTCGGGCCCAAAAGAGCCAAGGCCTTTTTCAAAAGACTTTTTTTAACCACCTCCAAGCCACATTGCGCTGACTTAAGCTGATCTCTTAGCTTAAAAAGAGTTTTGGAGTCAACGCTCTTAAAATCTAAAAACACATTGGCCTTTTGTTTGCTTAGCTTGTCTTGCAACTTTTCCACAATAACATTTTTTTGTTCTCTTGTTTTGGGCATATTCAGTAAATCATCTCACTTCCCGTGCGATCGCACTTGAAATGCGACAGTTTTATTTTATAAATAAAAAATTACCTGCTATCCGCAGATAATTCAAAAACAATAAAAATTATTGTTTCCTCGGCAGGATTTATTCGCTTAAGGCGAACCTGCTGTCTGCGGATTAACAACTTAACTATACTTATTTATAAACCGCTGTCAAGCACAAAAAACATTTATAAAGAAGTTATTAGAGGTCAGACCTTAGATATTTTTGGGTGGCTGCTTTATGCTGGTCAAAGGTTTCACTGAAAATAGTTTGGCCATTTTTAGCTGACAAATAAAACCAATAAGAGCTTGGCTGGTAATAAACAGCCGCCTTAATGCTTTCTATGCTGGGATTGCAAACAGGCTCGATAGGCAAGCCTTTTTTTTGGTAGGTTTCTGGAGCCACATCAACTTGTAATGGCCAGCCAGATCCCAACCGTTTCCACAAAATTCCAGCCACCATTTGCTTATCAGCATATGTTCTTACTTCTTTCTCTAGCAACGAAGCCATAATCAAGATGTCATAAAAACTTTTACCCTGGCTTTTAATGTCAGCTCGTAACTGGTCGCTTATCTTGGCCTTAAAATTAAGTAAAATTTCTTGCAGAACAGCGCTCATCGACGAGCCCATCGGAAATTGATAAGTATCGGGATACAAAAAGCCTTCCAAGCCAATAGAGCCACTAGATACCTCACCATCTAATAAAATAGACTCAATCAGCTCTTGCTGTTCTTGGGTCGCGGACCAAAAATCATTTTTAGAAAAAATTTGCCTGCTAACCAAATAATTGGCAATGTCATTAGCATTCCAGCCTTCCACAATAGTGATTTTTTCTTGCAAAACATCGCCTCCGCTAATTTGTCTGGCAATTTGAGCGCAAGTGTCGCCACTGGTTATACCATAAACGCCAGCCTGCATTTTATGATATTTATGGCTAAGCAAAACATAGCCATCAAACCAAGCTCGTGATTTAATCAAGCCAGCTTTTTGCAAAGCCCAGCCAACATCCCTAAAGCCTTGACCTTTTTCAATAGTAAAAACAATTTGTTGACCCCGAGTCACGCCTTGCCCTACAAAAGAAACAAAATAAACCTCTCGCGCAAAAAAACCAGCGGCGCTTAATAATAAAATCGCCGCTGCCCCAACCACTATAATAATTTTGCGTTGATGCGTCATTTTTTAGCAAATTTGCCTTTGTCAGCTATAATTTTGTAAATATTTTCCAGAAAATCGCCGCCAGCATAACCGATAATAAAACTTAATGCCCAAGTAAAAGAGCCATCTAGTAAAAAACCAGCCTCTTCAATTGACCAAGCAGCCATCATACCAATTATGCCCGAGATAGATGACATCCCTAAAAAATATTTCCAATCAAAAGCCACATTTTTATAAGAAAACTGATGCTTGACAAAACCCACTAACCCTCGCACTACCCCGCCAAAAAATCCAGCCGCTAAAAAAATATAGAGCATAAGTTAATTATTAATTATTAATTTGATTATTTTGCTGGCGCTATAATCACGCTGTTTCTTTCCCATTGCCCGCCTATTTTTTTTAACTCATTGCCCCAAGAGTCCCCCACGGCCCAGGCCAAAACAAAGCCAACCGTTAGAAAGGCAACAATTACTAATACCCAATCAAAAAATTTCATCATATTGTTATATTATAATACCGCAGCATCGCCAAGGCAATACTGCGGTAAAAGTTTTCAACAACGGGAATTATTAAAACCTATCCCATTGAGTAGGGCATCATCAGTGAGCGGTTGTGTGGGTCGAACATATTGCGATCGCACACTATTTCGCTCCCATTTTATGAATTGGGCAATCTTTTCACTTGCTCCAAGTTCCTTGATTACCTCTACCGCCGGATCTTTCACCTCTCTAATCCATAAGTTACCATCGCTATCTTCACAAACTAGTGAAAATTTCATTTTTCTCACCTCTCTTCCTAATTTTTAAACAGCCCTAACTTTTTGTATTCCAAATAGGAATACACCACTGGTAGCAAGCCTGCCACCGAAATAATGGCCATAAAGATCAGAAAACCCCACTCCCCTAACCAAGCAGTAAAAAAAGTTAAAACACCAGCTGCACCAAAACACCAGCCACCCAATTTATGTGTCTTGGCCCAAACCTCATCCGAGTGTAAAGTCCAAGGTGTTTTAATGCCCACAAAATAATTACGCTTGATTTTGGGCATCAAAAAGCCCATCGCTACAAACAACAAGGCCATTAATGGAATAATCGCTTTTTGAATATTTTGCAAATGACCGCTGGCCGCCAATAAAAAAATAATATAAAAAGCCACGAAAAAAGATACCATAATTATTCGTAACCAAGAATATGCCTTGGCAAATTGCTGATAATTTTTCTTAAAAGGGTCAAACCTAGGCAAAAACACCAATAAAATATAAAAAGCGATGATCATTCCCAAAAATAGAAACACCGCCATAGGCTTGCTACTATAGCCATCAACCTGACCTTGAGCGTTCCAATGGCTAGGTAATTGATCGGGCACACAAGGCGCCATAAAAACAGCCACCCCAAAAATAATCGCCCAAGAAATAAACAGCAAAGGCAAAGCTTCTTTAATAATAGTTTTTGTTTTCATAATTTTTTATTTTATTATACAACTTCTCGCCATAACGAGCAACAAAAATTTGACAAATTGCCCCACATATAGTTATCTATAGTTAGTAAAGTTTTGAAAGGCGAGCGTTGCCCGCTAGTTGTTTTTCACTTTCTTTAACAAAGGAGTCAGAAAATGGCAGAATTGTTTTTTATAACTCATTTCCCGGTAAGTAGTGGACCAAATCCGAATATCGTCGCCGTAGATTTGGCAAAAGTCAATGATATCCTTCTTCGCTTTCCACCCTATTTATCTCTCTTGGCGCAAGGACAAGGAAAGCTAAACGATATTAGAATAATCTGCGGAACCGGATTGAGACATCTGCGCACAGCGAAAGCGCTAGGCTTCGTTCCGACACAATGTTCCCCTGCAGTCGGTTGCCCCGACATAATAATGGATGAGATGGTTCTTTTGTCGGATGGGACATCAGTGGATCAATACATATATTCATCCTTCGCAGATGATCCAGAAATCTGCAAGCATATATTTCAGCCACTGGCCAATGGCAAAAAGCATTCAATTATCATCACAGACCCATATCTTGTAAGAATGCTCGGAGCCATTGAGCCAGAGCCGGGGCAAGTTTTTCAATATGTCTATAGTGGGGGAAATTTATTCCCTCACCAGTTATAAACATCAACTAAAAGCCGAGCAAGAATAAACTAATTTCTTGCCCGGCTTTTATAATACAAAAAAATTGCGGGGGTAGCAGGACTCGGACCTACAACATCCTCTTTTGGAGAGAGGCGCTCTACCAATTGGAGCTATACCCCCCAACCCGCCCGCCTTAAGCGGGCGGAAAATTTCTAATTTTTAATTACTAATTTCTAAATTAAGTTGGTTCTATTTTTTGCCTTCTTTGTGTGGCGAGTGCTTTCTACAAGTAGGGCAGAACTTTTTCAACTCCAATTTGCCCTCGGTGGCTTTGGTTTTGCGAGTGAAATAATTTATTTTTTTGCAAGCCGCGCACTGCATTTTTATAATTGGTTTTTTCTTTTTTGCCATATATAATAAATTTATTTTTTATGGAGCCTGGAGAGAGAATCGGACTCTCGGCCTCTTTCTTACCAAGAAAGCGTTCTTCCACTGAACTACCCAGGCAAATTTCAAACAATAACTACCTCTTCGCACCAATCAATTATTATTTTTTTCAATTTGATATTTGAAAAATAAATAGACAAAGTTCCGTATTCGCTTTTATTTTTATAGCTTCCTCCTCGACTTTCTCTTACTGTTATTGTTCTCAATTGCTCTCTTCTAATGCCAACTTCGCCAATCCAGTAACTTATCGCTTTTTTAAGATCAACATCATTGAATATGTTTAAAGCCGCGCTGATTTTACATTCATTTGCCCCGCAAATTTCTCTTAAGAATCTTAAAAATATTTTCAAGATATAAGGATTTGTATTTGCTATGTTCACATGATGTTTGCTCTTTTTGTCGCCCTCTCCTAAATACAAACCAATAGCAGTATGGAAAAGTTTAAGGTCATCAACACTCCGTAGTTCTTTTATGCTAAAAGGATCACCATCTAAATTTCTCTTGGCATAAGTAGCATCACTCCAAGATCTTCGTTGAATGCCAAGCTGTTGCATCCAATATCTCACCGATGGATACGACAATTTTTCTTTGTCAGCAATTTCCTGCATTGACAAGCCACTACTATACAATTCTTCTAATTGTTCTTTTTCTAACATTTAGCGTAATTATATTCGTTCGCAAAAGCGAACTGTGGGTAGGGAGGGATTTGAACCCCCGTAGCCCGAAGGCGCAAGATTTACAGTCTTGTCCATTTGACCGCTCTGGCACCTACCCTAAAGGTCTGACCTTACCTACTTTAACACAAAAAATATCTTCATTCAATAATTTTGCTATGCTTTAATCGCCACTCATTTATTTTCTTATGATCACCCGACATTAAAACCTTAGGCGTTTTTAATTTTTTGCCCTCCTTAGTGACAAACTCTTCGGGACGAGTGTATTGAGGATATTCCAAAAATCCTTTGCTCTTGGTAATTCGTTCATCGATTAAATCTTCGGAATGTCCCACTACACCCGGCAACAATCTAGCCACTGTTTCAGCCACTATTAAGGCCGGTAACTCCCCGCCCATTAAAACAAAATCACCTATGGAAACAATTTCATCCGCCAAATTTTTAGCTACTCGTTCATCCACCCCTTCATATCTACCACAGATAAAAATCAACTGATCTAGCTTACTCCAATTAGTCGCCATTTTCTGATTAAACCTTTTGCCTCGTGGCGAAAATAAAACCACCTTAGTTTTTTTGGAAGGAGGCTCCCTCCTTCCGCGGAAGGAGGGAGCCTCCTTCCTGATCTCGTTTACGGCTTTATAAAGCGGTTCTATTTTCATCACCATTCCCCTGCCCCCGCCAAATGGTTTGTCATCTACCGCTCTATGCTTATCAGTAGAAAAATCGCGCAAATTATGCGCCGTCAGTTGCAAAAGACCAGCTTCTTGAGCTTTTTTTAATAATGAATGTTGGAAATAAAAATCACATATTTCCGGAAAAATTGAAATAATGTCTATTCTCATATCTGCCCCCTCTTAAAAAAACGGCGCTACCTTATAGTAGCACCGTTTTTCAAATTTACAACGATTGAAATTTAGAGATTTAAGTCATCTAAATCGCCTTTGGGCTCTGATTCTGGTCTGGAATCCCTCATTGGCCTAACACTTCTGCCGCCAGCGGGCTCTTCAATTTTCAGATTAACCCGAGCGTGGTTTTTCAAACCAACGATTCTCACCAGGTTGCGAATAGCGCGGGCGGTGGAACCGGCCTTGCCGATAACCTGACCCATATCTTCGGGGTTGACAGTCAAAGAAAGTAAAACACCCATTTCGTCAACCTTGCGGTCAATTTTGACTTCGTCGGGATGATCAACCAACGACTTAATCAAAAACTCTAGAAATTCTTTGTCTTGTTCTTTAGCCATGATCTTCTATCTTAAAATCTTACACACTTACACTTTACCGACCTTTCCATTTATTAGCTTACCTGAGATGGTTGCAAAACTATTTCTGCTACAATTTTATCTTTTCGGCTACGGCTTCGTCAGACTTCGCAAAAAGCTTTTCACCATAGCTGAGCTATGGCTTCAAACCTTTTTGCTCGTCTTCCTCGCCTCGCTCGAAAATCTAAAATTTCGCTACGAAATAATTTTGCAACCATCTCTCTTTATTTTAGTTATAAAAACTACCTCGTCAAGAGGAAAACCCAAAGTTTGACATTCTTGTTGTTGAGGGTATAATAAAAACAATAAATAAATTTATGAAAAATTACACATTTAGAGTTATTATAGAGCCAGATGAAAAAAATACTTTTCACGGTTTTGTGCCATCTTTGCCGGGTTGCCACACTTGGGGATATTCTATTGATGAAACAAGGAAAAATCTTAAGGAAGCAATTAAATGCCATATTCAGGGCTTATTAAAAGACAAACAAAGCATTCCTCGAGCAGATGAAGCTATGGAGCTCATTCAAACCTTTACCAAGCAAGAGCTTGCCTTGGCTTAATAATCACTATGCCTAAGTTGCCTGTACTCAAATCCAATCAGTTAGTAAAAATACTGAACAAGCTGGGATTTTTTGAATTTCATTGCGTTGGCAGCCATAAACAGTTTAAACATTCTGACGGCAGACGAACAACTATTGCCGTCCATTCCGGAAAAGATATGCCAACAGGAACGCTTCGCGCGATTATTAGCGAAATTAATGTTACTGTTGAAGAATTTGTCAAGGTAGCGAAAGATAAAAAGTAATAATCTGCATCAACAAAAAAACAGTCCGCCTAAAGCGGACTATTTTTTTGTTTATCCTACTTCTAAATCCACAATGATAATTATGAACTTGGAAGTAGCGAGGTTGCGCGCAAGACACAATAACGCCACCAGCAAAATCTTTCAATTCTATCGTTTCTATCGTTCTCATTTTAATCCTCCTGTTAATTTTTTGCCTCTGGCAAAAATGATAAAGCCATGGGCAGGTGGACTACGCCGAAGCGTAGAAATAAAGTGATATGCGCAAACTTGCTAACGCTGCATATCCAGCGGTCTCGTGAAAGACAATTCAGCCACATTGAATTTTAATCAATCCAACCGAGTTGTCTTCCGCGAGATTTTGATATTTTATTGCAAAGAGCCTTT
>JAPLWE010000023.1:0-10490 GCA_026396705.1 Candidatus Gribaldobacteria bacterium | reverse complement strand
GCCTTTTTACTACTCCCACATCATAACATACTCGTCTGGATATGTCAATAGCGAACGGGCCAAAAACACAAAAACGCGGGAAAATCCGCGTTTTTGTTTATACAATTAAAATTATTCGGCTTTTTCTTCGCCCGTCGTTGCAACTACTGGTTCCTCGGTTGCTGGTTTAGCTGGCTTAACTTCCTTGCCCGCCGTAGCCTCGGCGGAGGCGGGGGTAGGCTTGGGTTCTTCTGGCTTTTTTGATTTCTTGTGCTTGGCGATTTTTACGCCCTTAACAGTCCCCTCTTTCACCAACAGATTATGCACGGTGGCGGTGGCTTTGGCGCCGCAACCCAGCCAATACTCAACTCTTTCTTTTTTAATTTGTTTTTCTTTGGTTTTGGGATTGTAAAAACCCAAAACCTCTAAAAACCGCCCACCTCGCGCGGCGTTTCTTCTGTCGCAAACTACCACTTTGAAAAATGGTTGATTTTTTTTACCTGTTCTGAAAAAACGAATTGATAACATAGTTTTTATTGATTATTCCAACTTTTAATTATTAAACCATTTTTAGCGGCTGCTTCTTCGGCTTCTTGTTTGGACAAGCCCTCACCCTCGGCCACCAAATCTTTACCCAAGAATACACCTACCACGAAATTTTTGCTATGGTCAGGGCCCCATTCTTTAAGCACTCTATAAATGGGGGTTACCTTAACAATTTCCTGGGCTTTTTCTTGGAAGGTTGATTTGGCGTCGCGGTGCAAGCCTTGGGCTAAAATTTGCGGTAATTTTTTAATCAGGTGTTTTTCAATAAAATCCCTGGTTTTTTCCAAGCCTTGATCTATATATAAAGCGCCCAAAAAGGCCTCAAAAGCGTCAGCTAAAATATAATAACGCGCTTTACCAGTGTCTTTGGCCTCACCCTTGGAAAGTAATAAGCAGTCGCCGAAATTTAGCTCAATGGCCAATTCAGCCAGCGATTGAGCGTTCACCAAAGACGCTCTCCAATTAGTTAGTTCTCCTTCGGGATTGTTGTATTTATGATAAAGCGATTCTGTTACTATTAGCTCCAAAACCGCGTCTCCCAGAAATTCCAACCGCTCATTATTATCCAGATAAAACCCCGGATTTTCATTTAAGTAGGAGCGGTGGCAAAAGGCCTGCTGTAATAAATCCTTATTCTTAAAATTAACTTTTAAGCTTTTTTCTAACTTATCAAAATCAGACATTTGTTTGGTTATTAGATGTTGGCGGTTCAAGCTCTTTATAAACTGTTCCTAAAACTCCATTAACGAATTTACCAGTGCTGGGCCCGCCAAAGTTTTTGCCCAGCTCTATGGCTTCGTTAATAGCCACCTTGGGAGGCACCTCTTCTTTATCTTGAAACAAAAGCTCATAAAGACCAATGCGCAAAACATTTCTATCTACCAAGCTCAACTGGCCCACTGGCCGCTCGGGCGCCGAGCTTTGAATAATTTTATCCAGCTTTTCTATATTATTAGCCACACCTTGGGCGATTTTTTTAGCAAAATCCTTTTCATCAAACTCGCCGCCAAAATAATCCAAATTGCGTTGCAGGATTTCAGCCAACTCTCTATCTACAGCTCCCAAATCCTTGTAGGTTTGACAAAAAAAATCCCACTCAAAAAGCGACTGCAAAACAATTGACCGCGCTAAATGTCTAGAAGCCATAAAATTTTGCCTGGCGAAATTAAAACTTCTTCTTACTCAATTCTTCCATAGTCATCGGCTTTTCTTCTTTCTTGCCTTTCTCGGTGTCTTTTTCTGTTTCTTTAATTTCCTTTTCTCGGCGCTTTCTTTCTTTCTTTTCTAACTTAGCTAAAACATTCACTCTCTCCACCGCTTTATAAAAGCCGCAGTTTGGGCAAACAGTATGGCCAAGTATGGCCTTGCCACATTTCGGGCAAACGCCAAACTGCGTCTTAGATAAGCCCAGATGCATTCGGCGCTGATTGCGTGACCCCTTAGTTGTATGTTTCTTTGGAACTCCCATAATTAATAATAATCGTTTAATCAATTTACCAAAAAAAATCATTCTTGGCAATAGCTCCTTGTCTTAATGGGCGAAAATGATTGGCGGTGGAGGGGGCAGGGGCCAAATTTTTCAATGGCTAAAAGGTGTTGTTTGGCGCCGTAGCCCTTATGCTGATTAAAGCCATATTGAGGATACTGGCAATGTAATCTTGTCATTAAACGATCTCTTTCCACTTTAGCTATAATAGACGCCAAAGATATTAAAAATATCTTTTCATCGCCCTTGATAATTGATTGTTGAGACCGGGCCAAGCCAATGCCAAAGTTACCATCAATTAACAACATATCTGCTGGCTGGCCGATCTTCTTTTCCAAGGCCAGCACTGCTTTTTCCATGGCCAGCTTGGTGGCCTGAAAAATATTTATCTTATCAATAACTTTTTCGGAAACCTTGCCAATCCCCCACTCTACCGATGGATCTTTTTTTAATATTTCATAAATTTCCTCCCGCTGTTTAGGGCTTAATCGCTTCGAATCTCTATGGAACTCGGTTCCTTGCTGTTGTAAGGAACCGAGTTCCTTTAATTTCCTTAATTCTGCTACTATTGCGCATGCCATAACTGGACCAGCCAGCGAGCCGCGGCCAACTTCGTCTATCCCAAAAACAATTTTTTGCTTTTTAGCGTTCATCGGATTATAATAGTGAAATTATAACAAAATTATATGCCAAACCACAATGAAATTTTAACCAGCTCGGCCATTGAAGATGAAATTCGCATTGCAGCCATTGAAGAGAGGGACATTGATTTTTCTGGTAAAACTTTGCCTGGCCTCTCTTTGCAAAAAAAAGTTTTAGAGCAAACTCTTAATTTAGAAGGAGCCACTGTTTTAAGCGGTATTTCTTTAGAAGAAGCCGTGCTCAAAAAAGGCATTAAGGCAAAAGGAGCAAAAATCAATGGTCCTTTTTATATGGGTTTGGCGCAAGTAAACGGCGATATTGACTTAACTGACATAAGCATCAAAGGAGGCATTAACTTTGTTGAAGCAATGATAGCAGGCGCTTTATGTTTAGACAACTTACAGCTTGAAGGTTTTTTAACTCTGTCGCGAGCTCAATTTAAGAAAGATGTCTCCTTAAAAAATATGACCATTCTTGATAGCTATCAAGCTGGGCTAGTGATTAAGGGAGATGTTTATCTGCGAGAAGCGGTCATTGCGGGCAACCTTGATTTGGGCGGTTCAAAAATTGAAGGCACATTGGATCTGGTGGAAATTTTCATCGGCGAAAATGTTAATCTGGAAAACGCCAAAATAAATAACTTTCTCATTACTAAAAAAGCTATTATCAAAGGAAAATTCAAGCTCAATAATGCTACCTATAAAGAAATAATTGAATGACACCACCTCAATTTACCCATTTACATGTTCACACTCACTATTCGCTTTTGGACGGCCTGCCCAAGATTGATGAACTAATCAGCTATGTCCAAAAATTAGGAATGAACTCCGTGGCCATCACTGACCACGGCGCTTTGTATGGCGCGGTGGAATTTTATAAAAAAGCCAAAAAAGCCGGGGTTAAACCAATTATTGGCTGCGAAGTATACACTGCTTTTGAGCAAATGAGCCAAAAACGGCCCAATATTGATGACAAAAGATATCATCTTGTCTTGTTGGCCAAAAACGAAACTGGTTATCGTAATTTAGTTAAGCTAGTTACTAAGTCGCACTTGGAAGGTTTTTATTACAAGCCCAGGGTTGATGACGAGCTATTGGCTCAATACTGCGAAGGACTAATTGCTTTATCAGCTTGCGTTAAAGGCAGAGTGCCCTTTTTGGCTGCCACAGGTAAATTAGAGGAAGCAGCCGAATTGGCTAAAAAATATCAAAAGATTTTTGGCCAAGAAAATTTCTTTTTAGAAATTCAACAACATCCCGCTATTCCCGAACAAGCCAAAGCCACTACCGCCTTGATTGATTTTTCCAAAAAATTAAATATGCCTTTAGCGGCCACTAACGATTGCCATTACTTAAGACCGGATGATGCAGCAGCGCAAGATATTTTAATGCTTATCAATACCGGCGCCAAGATTGACAACCCTCAACGGCTTACTATGAAAGACAGCGATTTTTCAATGAGAACTCCACAACAAATGGCTGATTTTTGCGAACAAGTTCAATCTCCCGAGGCTATTAGCAATACGCAACTTATTAGTGAATCGTGCAATTTTGGATTTAAGTTAGGTGAAACAAAGTTGCCAACTTTTGCAACGCCCAACAACGAAGACCCCAACGATTACTTAAAAAAATTGTGTTATGAGGGCTTGGCAAAAAAATCCGATCAAATAGAGAATAACGAAAAAACCCAAGAACGGCTTGAATATGAATTTTCAGTTATTAAGGGCACTGGTTTTGCGCCTTACTTTTTAATTGTGCAAGATTTTGTTAATTGGGCCAAGCAAAACCGTATTGTAGTAGGGCCGGGTCGTGGATCGGCGGCGGGCTCGTTGGTTTCTTTTTTATTAAACATCACTGAAGTTGAACCAATTAAGCACGACTTGCTTTTTGAACGATTCTTAAATCCAGATCGCATCTCTATGCCTGATATTGATTTGGACTTCACTGACCGTCGACGCGACGAAGTGATTAATTATGTGGCAGAAAAATATGGCCACGACAAGGTGGCGCAAATTATTACCTTTGGCACGATGGCCGCTCGAGCGGTTATAAGAGATGTAGGCAGAGCGCTTAGCCTGCCTTATAGTTTTTGCGATCAAGCCGCCAAAATGATCCCGGCTGGTTTAACCTTGGAACAATCTTTAGATAAAGTCACCGAATTTAGAACACTTTATCAAACCGACAGTCAAGCTAAAAAACTAATTGACTTAGCTAAAAAATTAGAAGGAGTAGTGCGACACGCCTCCACTCATGCCTGTGGTGTGATTATTTCTAATCAACCCTTAGACGAAATTGTGCCCACCCAGCATCCCACCCAAAACGACAACAACATTATCACACAATACGAAATGCACTCTATTGATGATTTAGGGCTTTTGAAAATTGACTTTTTGGGCTTGAAAAATTTAACCATTATTGAAGACACCTTGGCGAGAATTTATAAAGTGCAAGGCAAAAATTTAGATTTATCGCAAATTCCGATGAACGACGAAAAAACCATGACTCTTTTCAAGGAAGCCAGAACAACTGGTGTCTTTCAGTTGGAGTCACAAGGTATAAAACGACAGCTTAAAGAATTGCGGCCAACCTGCTTTGACGACATTGTAGCCATGATTGCTTTGTATCGGCCCGGCCCGATGGAGCTTATCCCAGAATACATCGCCCGTAAAAACAATCGCAAAAATATTGAATATATTCACCCCTCGCTCAAAGAAGTGCTCAAAAACACCTATGGCTTGCCAGTCTATCAAGAGCAAATTATGAAAATCGCCCAAGTGCTGGCTGGCTTTTCCTTAGCCGAAGCTGACATTTTACGTAAAGCCATTGGTAAAAAAATCAAAGAATTATTAGCCAGCCAAAAAGAAAAATTTCTGGAAGGTTGCGTGAAAAACAATGTATCCAAAAGCATTGCCGATAAAGTATTTTCCTGGATAGAACCGCATGCCTCTTATAGCTTTAACAAATCTCACGCAGTAGCTTATGGCATCATCGCCTATAACACCGCTTATCTCAAAGCGCATTATCCGGTAGAGTTTATGGCTGCTTTGCTCACTTCGGAAAAAAACGATATGGACAAAATCGCTTTTGTGATTGACGAGTGCAAGGCTATGGGCATTGAAGTTTTGGCGCCAGACATCAACGAAAGCTTTCGCAATTTTTCCGTTACGCCCGATGGAGCAAAAATCCGTTTCGGGCTTTTGGCCATTAAAAATGTCGGCGAAAATATTGTTGAAGCCATTTTACAAGAACGAAAAGATCAAGGAGAGTTTCAATCGTTTTCCGATTTTGCCACCCGTATCGATTCCAAGGATTTCAACAAAAAATCGCTGGAGTCCTTGATAAGATCAGGAGCATTTGATAAATTCGAAGAAAGAAATGTTTTATTGGGCAACTTAGAAGAAGCGCTTACTTTTAACCGAGAAATTCGCAAGGCCAAAGCCAATAACCAAGCTAGTCTATTCGGCCTTACCAATTTCGTGCCCCCATCATTGCGTTTAGCTGATTTTTCCCCAGCCACTGCCAAACAAAAAATTATGTGGGAAAAAGAACTTCTCGGCCTTTATATTTCCTCGCATCCCTTGGATAACTTCAAAAATCTCTTAAGAGATCGCACCACTCCCTTAAAAGAATTGAATAACAGTGTTTTTTATAATACTATTAGGGTGGGTGGCATTATTTCATCAATTAAAAAAATTATCACTAAAAAAGGCCAGCCCATGATTTTTCTCCAACTACAAGATTTAACCGACAAAGCCGAGGTGGTCATCTTTCCCTCGGTGCTGGAGGCCAACCCCGAGATATTTCAAGAAAACAAGATTGTTTTAATTACCGGCAAAAAAGACACCCGCAACGGCGAGCCCAAAATCATCGCCCAGCTAGTAGAAGAAATACTGGAGGCCTAACGGCCTAAATTTCTAATTTTTAATTTTTAATTTCTAAATATATGGAACAAAACATCAAAGACATTGAAATTGCTAGGCACTCATTAAGCCACATTATGGCTATGGCTGTGCAAAAGCTTTATCCAGAAGTTAAGTTTGGCATTGGCCCGGCCATTGAAAATGGATTTTATTATGACTTTGATTTTTCTGACACTAAAATTACGCCCGAGGATTTATCCAAGATTGAAAAAGAAATGCGGGCGATTATTAGGCAAAACATTGATTTTATCAAAAAAGAAATCTCGCAAGCCGAGGCGGAAAAACTTTTCGCTGACCAACCCTATAAATTAGAACTAATCAAACAGCTTGGGGAAGGGCAGACCTTCCAAATTTCTACCTATCAATCAGGCGACTTTGTTGATTTGTGCGCTGGACCGCACATTGAGAATACTAAAGAGATAAACGCCAAAGCATTTAAGCTAACCAAGCTGGCGGGTGCTTATTGGAGAGGAGATGAAAAACGGCCAATGCTTACCCGTATTTATGGCTTGGCTTTTGCCATTGAAAAAGAACTGACAGATTATTTGCAAATGATGGAGGAAGCCGAAAAGCGCGACCACCGCAAGCTTGGCAAAGAACTAGACTTATTTATTTTCTCGGAATTAGTAGGGCCAGGGCTTCCGCTTTACACTCCCAAGGGCTTTACCATATTAAATCAAATAACTGATTATTCAAGAAAACTTAACGAATCTATCGGCTATCAAGAAGTGCACACTCCCAATATGAACAAGGCGGAGTTATTTAAAGTTTCTGGCCATTATGAAAAATACAAAGAAGATATGTTTCAAGTGGTTTCCAACTACACCAAAGAAGAATACTTCTTAAAGCCAATGAACTGCCCCCAGCACACCCAAATTTATGCCTCAAAAACAAGAAGCTATCGGGATCTGCCTGTGCGCATCGCCGATTTTGCCAATTTATACCGCGATGAACGCCCCGGCGAGCTATCTGGGCTAACCCGCTTGCGAGCTTTTAGGCAAGACGACGGCCATTGTTTTTGTGCTCCAGAACAAATCAAAGACGAATTTAAGGCGGTGCTAACTGTAGTGCAAGAAGCAATGGCAGTTTACAAAATGAATTATAAAATTAGATTTTCGTTATGGGATCCCAACAATCCCAGCAAATATTTAGGCGATAAAACAGTTTGGGAAAAATCCCAAAAAATTCTAGAAGAAATTTTAATTGAAAATAAAGTTGATTATTTCAGAGCCGAAGGCGAAGCAGCTATTTATGGTCCTAAAATGGATTTAATCGCCAAAGATTCCATTAGTCGAGAATGGCAACTATCAACCATTCAGCTTGACTTAATAATGCCCGAGAGGTTTGGCTTAAAATATATTAACAAAGACGGCCAAGAAAAAACTCCAATTATGATTCATCGGGCTTTGACTGGTTCACCTGAACGGTTTTTAGCAATTTTGATTGAGCATTATGCTGGCGCCTTTCCAGTATGGCTGTCCCCTATTCAAGCCATTATTTTACCTATCGGAGAATCGCATCAAAAATACGGCCAAGAAGTTTTAGATTTATTAAAGCAAAATAACATTCGGGCGGCGTTAAATTCAGACAACGACACCATTGGCAAAAAAATTCGTTCAGCCGAGATGCAAAAAATTCCCTATTTGCTGGTTGTTGGCGACAAAGAAATTTCTGCCAAATCCGTGGCTGTTCGCTCTCATAACGAAACACTAGGAACAATGACAGTTGACAAATTTATTGCTAAAATAAAAGAAGAAATAATAAATAAAAAATAACTATGTTAAAAAGAGGAAGGAGTTTAACTCCTTCCTCTTTTTGTTTTTCTCTAAATATGCTTTAATGGCGTCAAAAGTAAGTTTATGAAATACCATATTTTAACCTTTGGCTGTCAATTTAATAAAGCAGACGCAGAAAAAATCAGTCAGCTTTTGATTAAAAAAGGATATAAACAATCATCTATTCCAAGCGGGGCGGATTTGATTGTGATATTAATGTGCTCGGTTAGACAGAAATCGGTAGATAAAGTTAAAAATTTGATAACCCGCCTTCGCCAAGGCTACGGCGGGCGAGGAAAAATTATTGTGAGCGGCTGTATTTTGCCAGCAGACGAAAAATGGTTTGATGAACAAAATGTTGAAATTAAGAAATTCAAGGATTTAGAAAAATTTCCATCAATAAGCGGTCTCATAACTATTGGTAAGGGGTGCAATAATTTTTGCAGTTACTGCGTGGTGCCCTATACTAGAGGTCGGGAAAAATACCGTAGCCAAACAGCCATCGCGAAAGAAGCGCAAAATTTAATAAAAAATGGCATAAAAGAAATAACTTTAATAGCTCAGAATGTAAACAGCTACCCGAACTTTGTTGGGCTTTTGCAAAAAATAACCGCCATGAAGGGCGATTTCAAGGTAAAGTTTCTGACTAATCACCCCAAAGATTTTTCTGACAAACTTATAGAAGAAATGGCCAAAAACCCCAAAATAATTAAATATATCCACTTACCCTTTCAAGCCGGCGACAATGCCATCTTAAAAAAAATGAACCGCCACTACACCAGAGCCGATTACTTAAAGCTGATCGCTAAAATAAAAAAAACCATCCCGGCGGTTGTTATAACCACTGACATTATTGTGGGCTTCCCGAGCGAGACCAAAGCTCAATTCGCCAAAACTATTGAAGTAATGAAAAAAGTTGGCTTCAAGCAGGCCTTTATTGCCAAGTATTCCCCCAGAGCAGGCACCGCATCTTTTAAGCTGAAAGATAATGTGCCGATAGAAGAAAAACAACAACGAGAACAAATTTTATTAAAAATTATAAAAAATGTTTCCTAAACTTATCGTAATTCTTGGTCCCACGGCCAGCGGTAAAACTGAGCTGGCCATCAAACTGGCTCGTAAATTCAATGGCGAGATTGTTTGCGCTGATTCACGACAAATCTACCAAGAAATGACCATCGGCACCGCCAAAACCCCAAGGTCTGACCCCGGGGTAACTGCGCATTTATTTGATATTATTAGGCCAAATCAATCGTTTAATGTGGCGCAGTATCAAAAATTAGCCATTAAAACTATCAAAGATATTCAAAAACGAGGCAAGCTACCATTCTTAGTGGGTGGCACGGCTTTTTATATCAACTCGGTGGTTGAAGGCTGGCAGTTTCCCAAGTCAAAAGCCAATCCTGCTTTGCGCAAAAAACTTGAAAACGAATCACCGGCCGAGCTCTTTAAGATCCTACAAAAAATAGACAAGGCAAGGGCTGAAAACATAGACAAGGGCAATCCTCATCGCCTTATTCGCGCCATTGAAATGGCTAAACAATTCGGCGAAGTGCCCACCATAACCAAAAAACCGCAGTTTGACTGTTTGGTTTTGGGCACTAAAATTAACCAAAAAGAATTAGAAAAACGAATAGAAAAAAGAACCAACGAAATGCTCAAACAAGGCTTGGAAAAAGAGGCCAAGGCGCTGGTTAAAAAATACGGCTGGACGCCAATTTTGCGAAACACCATCGGCTACGCCGAGTGGCAGAATCTCCTGAACTTGACTAAGTCAAGTTCTGCAGAACTTGACTTAGTCAAGTTCACTACCCTTATCTCCCTGCATACAATGCAGTTTGCCAAACGGCAAATGACTTGGTTCAAAAAAAATGAGCAAATTCTTTGGGTAAAAAATTACCAAGAATCCGCTCGAAAAATTTCAACATTTTTGGATGATTAAACCAAAGATTATTGTGAGAACAAACGCTCCAATAACCTTAAAAATAAAACTATCTTTCAGGAGTTCTAAACTTTCCCAAATTTCTTTCAATATATTCATTTCTTATCCCTCCTCCCCTTTAGTTGTAAATGTTCTCCACGCCTAAACACTTAAAAAAGAAAATAAACTTTCTTTCAACATCCTCCATAATCTGGTCTTTAA
>JAPLWE010000034.1 GCA_026396705.1 Candidatus Gribaldobacteria bacterium | reverse complement strand
ATATTAGACCTACTGATTATTGATTTGCATAACCTCGCGATATCCCAATCCCATTTGGGATTAGGATCTTGCGAGGTTGCGTAAACCGCAAACGATTGAGAAGTACTGATGGTAATTAGCAAGGGAACCGCGAAAACGATCAGCTAAAATACGGTACGATTTCAGCGAAGCAAAAACATGTTCAACTACGATTCGTTTCTTGCTAAACCGTTTGTTGCTGTCTTTCTGTCTTTGGGTAAGCGAATGTAGCTTTGACGACTTAATTGGAATGACAATATTTGTTCCAAGATATCCTAAATCACCTTTAGCATTACCGGGAAGTTTAACGCCTGATTTGTCGAAAAGTTTTTTGTCATGAATATTGCCGGAAACAGATTCTGAGATGTGGCGAATATCGCCTTTTTTATCCACCACGATTTGAGTTTTGATAGTATGGGCTTTCTGCTTACCCGAATATCCGCAACCTTTCTTTCTTCGTTCGGTGCGTTGTTCGGTGGCATCAACGACCAGCATCAAAATTTCTTCTTCGGATAAATCAATTTTCTTGGTTGGCAAGTTGAAGACAGCTTCAAGAGAGGGACGCAGTCTGGCAAAATACCGGCAAATGCCGCTTTCATGAGTATCAAACAATGCCGAAAGGAACGCGTGGGTGACATATGAACGAGCATACAGTAAAAGCATAGCAATGTTTTCTTCAAGAGTGAGCCGATATGGCCTGCCACTACCTTTCCTGATTTTTCGCGGGTGTTTCAATCGTTTTGTTTCGGCCTTAATCCAGAGTGGCTTAACCTTGACGACGAGTTCATCAAATTTGTCCGGTTCAATTCCGAACAAGCGCGCGAATATTTTAGGGTTATGTTTGAGTTTTGATATGTTCATGCCTTCATTATACAATACAATTAAGCTTTAATCAGCAAGCCTATTAAAAAAAGAAGATGTGCGCTTTGCTGTTGATATGTTTAATGAGGGCGTGATGAATATGCAAGGTTTTTTAACTATTTGCGACACTTGTGTTTCTTATAGAGAATATCTTAATTTTAGAAAGAAATGGATTATGCTTGATAATTCGGAAGAGCCGATTTTGAAAAATTATTTTTCAGCGTACATAGAAAGAAAAGAAAATATAAAAAATCAATTGCAATTTTTGCGTCAAGCAAAAGATTTAAATTTTGAGATAGCGGAAGATTTTGTTGAGTTAAGAAATAGATCGCTGGCCATATTGTCAATCAGCGAGCAATCGCCTAAAACAGCTCAAGATTTTATTAAATTTTATAAAGAAATAGCCGGCAAACTTCTGGTTATGCAAGATTTAGTTAAACAATCGCTGGGGATTTATAGTTTATCTTCATCGGCAATAGAAGTAGATGTGGAAAAATTAACAAATCAATTATATCCCAAGATAGCGCAGATCGCCCAAGTTGCCAGATTTGGCTATGGCAGCCCCGATGTCTTATATAGAAAAGAGGCGGGTAATGATACTATTGATGTGAGCGAGTTAGGGAAGAAACGAGTGCCAGAATTGGCTTGGCGAGCGTATGAGGATTCTACCAAGCTTTTACAAGGCAAAAAGAGCGATGAACTTCATAAATGGTCTGATGTTGAGTCGTTAGAGGAGGCATTAAGATTTTTGCACGCCTTAGTTGTTGAGGCCCCTGTTTTGATTGGCCAAAATATAGAGAGAGATTTAATTGAATCAAAATTTTATCGTAATCCCAAAGAGATGTTTCATCCATTAAGAATTATTGATATAACTTCTGATAAGCTTGATAATTGTGAATTGGCAAAAATTATAATTAATGAGCTAGAGGGATTAGGCAAAAGACATCTTGATGACGCTATTGGGGAAAAATCTTGGGGCAGGCAACCGTTAGCTATTTTTTCAGATGATTATTTCGAGTTGTCTTTACCAACTGCTAAGCACTATATAGAAATGAGCGCTCAATCTTATAATGGAGAAAAACGAAAAGAGTATACTATTGTTTTACATTATATAGAATCGGGCTATGGCGGCTCTATACGAAGACAGGACTTTGCCAAAGCAACGCTTGAACGCCTTGGGTTTGCAATAGTAAAGCCAAAGCGCAACGAAAGTGGTAATCTACAGGCTCATTTCAGAACAGAGGATAAACAAGATTGGCAGAGTTCTTTGCAGTATACCTTGCGATTATGTTTTGCTTTGAAAGATTTAGACTTAAAAGAGATTGGGCGCGATGCGGTTGCGAGCAGTTTTACTAGCAGGTATGTTAAAATAATAACGCAACAGGGTAGTGATTCGGAAAAAAAGTTGTTAGCGAATTTATTATTCGTCGATACTAAACTGTCTAAAAAATCATTGAAGCTATTTGTAAGTGAGCTGAATGAAAACGAGCTAAATGGACTAAAGGAGTTTTCCACAGATCGACGCAGTTGATAGTGCAAAATGTTGGCAAAACAGCTATAATTAATTAAATAATAAACTTTTGGAAAGGTCGGATAATTTGACGAAATATTTATTAAAAAAATTATGATACAAGATTGGTCAAGTATTACCTTAAATGCTCTGCAGTCTCTTTGGTATGGGTTCGCCGATTTTATTCCCAAGCTCATCGGCGCTATTATTATTTTTGTAGTGGGTTGGTTTATTGCGTCCTGGATTGGCAAATTGGTGGCCGAAATATTGAAGAGAGTTAAATTTGATAAGCTTTTTGAGAAAACTAAATGGGATGAAGCCCTACAAAAAGCTGATATCAAGATGACCATGTCCGGCTTTGTGGGCGGCTTGGTAAAGTGGGTTTTAGTGATTGTCTTTTTATTAGCTACGGTAGAAATTTTAGGCATGAGCCAGTTTGCGCTCTTTCTAAAAGATATTGTGGCTTGGTTGCCCAATGTGATTGTGGCAGTGGTCATTTTGCTGGTGGCCGTGATCGTGGCTGATATTTTTGAGAAAATGGTCAAGGCCTTTGTCAGCAAAATGAATGTTAAATCTGTTAATTGGATTGGCTCGATAGTGCGATGGTCTATTTTGCTTTTTGCTGTGTTGGCGGCCTTAAGCCAATTAGGCGTAGGCAAAGACATTATTCAGATTTTGGTTACCGGCTTTGTTGCCTTAGTTGTTATTAGTGGCGGCTTAGCCTTTGGGCTGGGCGGCAAAGATGTAGCCAAAGAAATGATAGAGGGCTTGAAAAATAAATTACGCGGCTAAGATTTTATATTCAAAACAAAAATCCGCCCGAGGCGGATTTTTGTTTTCCACAGGGATTTCTTGATTTTTATTTTTTCTGTTATAATTATGTTGTCGTAAAAAATAAAAATAATTAAACTATGCCAAACGGAACAAAACAAAGTGAGGGTAAATTAATCGGCTTAGCCAAGCCGTTGTTAATTCTGGCCATTATATTAGTGGCTGGGCAGATGGTTTCTTGGGGCGTGGGCGCCTATAGCACAATTTGGGGCACTACTGGCAATTATCCTCGGGAAATTAGTGTAACGGCCCAAGGCAAGGCTGTGTCTGTTCCGGATGTGGCGATAGTCAGGGTAGGCGTTAAAACCGAAGGAATGAAAGTGGCAGTGGTGGCTAAAGAAAACAATGAAAAAATGAACGCGATTTTAGCTAGCCTAAAGGATTTAGGCATAGCTCAAAAAGATATCCAAACTATAAATTATAGCTTGATTCCTCAATATGATTATACCGATAAAGGTGAAAGAGTTTTTAAGGGATACGCTTTAAGCCAAGAGATCAAAATAAAAATTCGCGACTTTGCGGTCGCGGGCGATGTTTTGGAAAAATCCACTGGCTTGGGCGCTAACTTGGTGGGTGATTTGCAGTTTACTATTGATGACCCGGCCATAGCCAAAGCTGCAGCTTTGCAAGACGCTATTACCAAAGCCAAAGCCAAAGCGCAAGAAATTTCTTCAGCTAGTGGTCTAAACTTAAAAAAGATAATTAATATCTACGAAGATTATAATCAAACTCCCCAATATTCTTCTTCCGTGGGTATGGGAGGAGGCGAGGCCTTGATGAAAGCAGCCCCGGCGGTTGCTCCGGATATTCAAGCGGGCGAGCAGGAAATTACCGCCAATGTTACTTTAGTTTACCGAGTGAAGTAGTTTTCACATTTATTTTTGTGCCAAAAACTGCCCGCTTTTCGCGGGTAGTTTTATATGGTATAAAAAAGATATTATGAAAAACAATACCAAAAAAACATTACAGATTTATTTACAGCACTGCTTGAAATACAAAGTGTCTTCTCTTTTGGTTATTTTTTCGGTGATGGCCGCCGCTAGCATTAATGCAATTTTTCCTTTATATCTTAAAAAGTTTTTTGACGCCCTTACTTCGGGGGGCAATACCGGCCAAATAGCCAATCAATTGATAAAAGTTTTAATTATGCTGGCGGTTTTGGATATGCTTAACTGGTTGGCTTGGCGAGTAACCAACTTTGGTATGACTTATTTACAGCCACGAGTTATTGCTGATTTATCTAATACCTGTTTTGCTTATTTGCACAAACATTCTTATAATTTTTTTGAGAATAACTTTGTGGGTTCTTTAACTAAAAGAGTGAAGTGGTTTTCTAACGCTTTTGAAGTTATTCACGATAAGCTTATTTGGAGCTTACTACCTTTAACTGTTACGGTGACTATTATTATCTCTGTGTTATTTAAGCGTAGTTTTTGGCTGGGCATGGTGGTTTTGATTTGGCTAGTTCTTTTTCTATCTCTTAATTGGTTTTTTTCTAGATATAAAATTAAATATGATATCAAGCGAGCCGCCAAAGAAACCGAGGTAACGGGTTTGCTGGCCGACACTGTCGCTAACGCTCACACTATTCAACTTTTTAATGGCTATCATCGAGAAGTGAAAAGATTTGCCAAGGTCACCGATGAACTGCGCCAGATTCGCAAATTTACCTGGGATTTAACCGCTATTTTTGAGGCGGGGCAGGGCTTATTGGTTATTGCTTTGGAAATTGGCGGTTTTTATTTGGCCATTCGATTGTGGCAAAAGGGTATTTTAACAGTGGGCGATTTTGTTTTACTGCAAGTTTATTTAATAGCTATTTTCGATCGGGTTTGGGATTTTGGCAAGGTTATTCGCAGTATCTATGAAAATTTGGCGGACGCTGAAGAAATGACCGTTATTTTGCAAACACCTCATGAAATCACTGACATTGTTAACGCTAAAAATTTGCAAATTACCAGTGGCCAAATTGATTTTAAGGCGGTTGATTTTTACTATCACCAAACCCGTTCGGTGCTGAAAGATTTTAATTTAGCTGTGGCCAGCCACGAAAAAATAGCTTTGATTGGTCCTTCGGGGGCGGGTAAAACAACTATTGTTAGATTATTATTAAGAATACACGAGCTAACAGCCGGGGAAATTTTGATTGACGGGCAAAATATTACTCATATCAAACAAGAAAGCTTGCGGGCGAGTATTGGTTTGGTGCCTCAAGATCCGATTTTGTTTCATCGCAGTTTAATGGAAAATATCCGCTACGGTCGCCCTGATGCCACCAATCAAGAGGTAATTGAGGCCGCCAAAAAGGCTAGGTGCGATGAATTTATCAATGAACTGCCTGAAAAGTATAACACTTTTGTGGGCGAGCGGGGCATTAAGCTTTCGGGCGGGGAACGCCAGCGTGTAGCCATTGCTCGGGCGATTTTGAAAAACGCGCCGATTTTGGTTTTAGACGAAGCTACTTCTAGCTTGGATTCTGCTTCGGAAAAAATGATTCAAGAAGCTATTGATGAATTAATGAAAAATAAAACAGTTATTGTGGTGGCGCATCGGCTTTCCACTATTAGAAAAATGGATAGAATTGTGGTAATTGACGATGGTAAAATAAAAGAACAAGGCACTCACGAACAGTTGCTAGGTTCTGGCGGTGATGGCCTTTATAAAAAACTTTGGCAATTGCAAGCCGGCGGATTTATCCGCTAGGGTTGCAATTATTTTTGGCTGGTGTTATACCTAAAATGGCTATTTCATAAATTGGAGGTAATAAAATGAGAAATTCAAAGAGAGTTAGTTTGGAAAAAATAATACTTATTTTTTCCAATGAAAAAAAGTTGACGCTTAAGGGAAAGAAACTTGACGAATTTCTTCAAAAGATTGAAGAAATTTCTCAATTTTCTGATTCAAAAAACTTTTGGGATTTTCTAAGAGAAGGAGATGATGAAAAAAAATAAGGTGGTTTTTAACCGCCTTATTGCTTTATTTGCGTGAAATTTAAAAAAGGAGTAAATTAAAATTAATGTCGGATAATCCAGACAATAAAAATAAAAATCAGCCGTTGGCCGAAAGAATGCGTCCGCAATCATTGGATGAGTTTTTGGGTCAAGATGAAATCGTGGGGGCGGGCAAGCTTTTGAGGCAAGCTATCAATCAAGACAAGCTGCCTTCAATGATTTTTTGGGGGCCGCCGGGCTGTGGCAAAACCACCTTGGCTTTAATTATCGCTAAAGCCAGCCAGGCTGATTTTATAAGGTTTAGCGCGGTAACTAGCGGTTTGAAAGAACTTAGAGAGGTCATTAAAAGAGCCCAGCAAGACGATTGGCAAAACAAAAAAACTATTTTGTTTATTGACGAGATTCACCGTTGGAACAAAATTCAGCAAGACGCCTTGTTGCCCCATGTGGAAAACGGCTTAATTACTTTAATCGGCGCCACCACCGAAAATCCCAGCTTTGAGGTGCGGGGCGCTCTGCTTTCTAGATGCCGTGTTTTTGTTTTAAGGCAATTAACCGTTGAGCAGATAATGGCTATTTTAGAAAATGCCCTCAAAGATAAAGATAGGGGATTGGGCAATTTGTCTTTGCAAATAGAAAAAGATGTTTTGCGAAAAATTGCTGAAATGTCTAACGGCGACCCTAGAACTGCTTTGAATGTTTTGGAATACGCTTCGTCTATTGCTAGTGATATTAATTTTGAGATAGTTAAGGAAGCCTTTCAAAAATCATATTTACTTTACGATAAAGATGGTGATGAGCACTATAATATTATTTCAGCTTTGCACAAGTCAATGCGTGGCTCGGACGCCAATGCCTCTTTGTATTGGTTAGCGAGAATGTTGGAGGCCGGAGAAGATCCCTTGTATGTAGCCCGCCGGATAGTTAGGTTCGCTTCAGAAGACATTGGCTTGGCCAATTCGCGCGCTTTGGAGCAGGCGGTGGCCGCTTACAACGCTTGCCATTTTATCGGCCTACCCGAGTGTAATGTGATTTTAGCGCAAGCGGTGGTTTATATGGCTAAATGCAAAAAATCAAACGAGCTTTATACAGCTTATAGCCAAGCCAGGAAAGATGTGGAGCAATACGGCAATTTACCCGTGCCCTTGCACATTCGCAACGCCCCCACCAAGCTGCTGAAGGACTTAAATTACGGAGCTGATTATAAATACAGCCCGGACTTTGACTATCAAGAACAACAAGAATATCTGCCCGACAAACTCAAAGGCAGAAAGTATTTGAAAACTTAGTAAAACTCCTTGAAATTATTTATCCGACCCACTAATATATATTATTTTATCTCTAAAATCTTGTATTTTATTTTTTTGTTGGGGCATTCAATTTCCACTTCTTCGCCTTTTAATCGGCCCAAGAGAGCTTGGCCAATAGGGGACTGATAAGAAATTTTGCCCGCTAAAAAATCGCTTTCTGAAGGGGCCACCAGAGAAATGGTTTCTTTGTCTTTGCCAACTTCAATAACAATAGTTGAACCAATCTCTACTTTACTAGAGCTTCTTTGACTGCTAATAACTTTAGCTGATTTAATAATTTTTTCTAATTCATCAATGCGTCCTCGCATAAAAGATAGGGCTTCTTTGCCTTGATGATAGGCGGCGTTTTCTGAAAGGTCGCCAAAAGACGCGGCTGTATTCAGCTGGGCGGCTATCTCCCGTTGTTTAACATTTTTAAGATAGTCCAATTCCTTTTTTAATTTTTCCAGCCCTTCGGCTGTAAGATATTCTGGCATATTATTATTCCACTCGGCGAGTATATTCGTTAGTTTGGGTGTTTATTTCTATTATATCACCTTCTTTGATAAAGCAAGGCGCTTGCACTTTGGCGCCCGTTTCCAAGATGACCTCTTTGGTGCCTTCAGTGGCTCGGCCGCCTCGTAAGTAGGCGGCCGCCTCTGTTACTTTTAGTTGTGTTTTAATAGGTAATTCTATTGAGATAATTTTTTCATCAAAACAAAGCCCGCTTACCATTTGTTCTGCCTTAAGAAATTGCCCGCCTGCCACTTGTTCGTCAGTTAAGATAATCCGTTGGCTAGGGTTTTCGGGCTGACAAAAAACATATTGTCCTTTGCTGATATAGACAAATTTTAATTGAATTTTATCAACCTCGGCTTCCTCAAAATTATCGCCGGGATGAAAAACTTTTGAGGCTGCGTTGCCAGTAATTAAATTTTTCATTTTGATTTGGGTGGTTGAGCCGCCCCGTCCTTGAAAGTTTAAAGAAAAATCTAAGACAACATACGGCTGACCGTTGTAGATAAATAAAGTGCCTTTTTTGAGATCAGTGTGGGATAGCATAAGTTAAGTAATAATCCGCCATTCCATTTTGTCTTCTTTGTCGGCATATTCCAGCCATTCGCCGCTGTTATTAATCACGAACCACTTTTTTTTAGCTTCGGACCAAACCATGGGCTGGCCTTCATAAAACGGCTTTTTCACTATTTCTTTTGGTTTTAAGCGGTCAAGCTCTAGCCATTTTTTGAAAATCGTTTCAATGGCATAGTCTAAGTTGCGGCTGTTGGCCCATTCAGCCACCTTGTTAATGGCCTCTTTGGCATTTTCGGGTGAGCCAGCTAGCTCTAAGAGTTGTTTGGCGGGCTTGGTGTATCTTGAATAAACAATTTTTCGCTGGCGGGCTGATTGCTTCAACTCGGCTAGGCCTAGCCCTTTGCTGGAGAAAAAATGGGCGATAATTTGTTGAATAGCTGTTTCTTTGACTAATTCATTATAATACTTGATTTTTCCTTTTTGTAAATATTCCTCAATTTTAGAGGCAATGCTTTTGCCAATGCCGGAAATTTTTTCAACAGCTTTTAGGCCACCTTCTTGGTAAATTAAAGCTATGTCTTTTTCATTGTTTTCTAAAGCATAAGCAACCCGGCGGTAAGCGGCTGGCTTGAAAGCTACCCCTTTTATTTCCAAAAGGTCAGCAATTTGACGCAAAATTGTGGCAATTTCTTGATTCATAGATCTCAAAATACTCCTTGAAAATGTTTTCCTTCGCCCTCAATTATTTAACTTCAATAAACAGTTTTTAATTCGCTCGGCTTCTTTTTCTACGATTTCGCCGTCGTAGTCGCCATGGTGAGCGGTTGTTCCTTGGTAAACGGCTTGGCGTTGGTCAAAGTGCAGGGTAAGGGCAATATCTTTGGTTTGTGAGTTATATTGTAAGTAGATGTGGAACCTTGGGTAGGCATCGCCGGTGGCTAACGGCCTGATAAACTGTTTTTGCTCGCCCGCCACATTGCCCCAAGCATGATAGCGCAAATCGCGCATCACCACATCAATGCTTTGCCCAGTATTATTTTTAATAATAAATTGCATATAAACTATGTCGTTTCCAGTGCGATCGCACGGGAAGTGAGATGGTTTTAGGTGAAGCCGAGTTCACTTGACGAGGTTTCGTCCGGGGGTATGATTAACAAAACTATGAAAAAAGAAATACAATTGCATCCCTCACAAGCGGAAATTTTAAGGGTTTTGCTGTTTAACCCCAAGCCACGGTTTCGCGATCTCAATTGCCAGCGGCTCTCTAGCGACCACTTTTCTTTCCATATTAAAAGTTTAGCCGAGGCGGGGCTGATTGTAAAGAGAGAAAAAAACTATTGCCTCACTGCCGTTGGTAAAGAGTTCGCTAATCGACTGGACGCGGAAAGGGAAGTTCCGCAGGTAGAAAAACAAGCCAAAATTAGCGTGCTTATTTTCGCAATTCAAAAGCAAGGCGGTGTGCAAAAATATCTGCTTCAACAACGCTTAAAGCAGCCCTATTTTGGCTATTTCGGCGGGGTAGGGGGCAAGTTAAAGATAGGTGAAACATTGTTTGAGGGGGCAGAAAGAGAGTTTGCCGAAGAAACCGGGCTTGTCGCCAAGCTATCATTAGTTGGCGTGAGCCACAAAATGGATTATTCTCAAGAAAAGGTTTTACTGGAAGACAAGATATTTTTCGTTTTTAGAGCTAATAATCCGAAAGGTGATTTAATCAAAGAATTTCAAGGTGGCAAAAATTTCTGGTTTTCCTTGCCTGAAATTAAAAAATTGCCCAAGCTTTTCCCCGATGTTCTGGACAAACTTAAAATGGTTCGAACAAAGCAAATTAGTTTTGCCGAGAAAAAATACTTCGTGGATGAGTTTTAACGGTTTTATCGTTATAAATTTTTTGCGGCATACCGAGAAGTATGCCGCTTTGCGAATTCCTTAATCCCACCAGCGGGAGTAATAGCAAACCCCACGGTTTTTCCAGTTAATTTTATATATTCTACATTTGGCGAGCAGAATACGCAAGTAAATACCGGTGTTCATGCCAACGATATTATTCAAGCCTCGGGCGGTGCATCCGGGATGCTGAAAAATAGCGTTTTGAACCTTATCTTCGCCCTCCCGAAAAATCTTAGCCATTTCTTGGGAAATTTCATGCATAGTAGAGCCTCCTTTTTTTTAGAAAATATTTGATAAGTTTCTATTTTCATTATAGTCTATACAAATTAATATTTCAAAGAATTATATTTTTTCAAGAGTATTTTTTGTGTTAATATGAGCCATATGAACTATATTGTTATTTTGGGTTTAGTGGCAGCGGCTTTAACTACTTTTTCGTCTTTGCCGCAGGTGGTTAAAATTATTAAAATCAAAGAAACTAAGGATATCTCTTTGGGTATGTATGTTTTGGTGGTGGCGGGTATAATTCTTTGGTTGGTTTATGGCTTACTGATAGGGGACTTACCCTTGATCACCGCTAATGTGGTGAGTTTGATTTTCACAGCCACTATTTTGGGTTTTAAGATTAAATATAAATAGTTGTATGCGGATTTTTTTGGCGATAAATTTGCCTGAAACAATTAAAAAGGAGCTGGCTAATGAGCAATTAGAAATCAAAAATAGTTTTCCGATGGAGGCGGCCGAGGTGGTGGCTAAGTGGGTAGCGCCCGAAAACTTGCACATAACTTTGTTGTTTTTGGGTGAAGTAAGAGATAAAGAAATGCCTTTTTTGGCTAAAGTCGTTGAAACGGCTGTGAAAGATATCTCGCCGATTGCTTTACAATTAACCAAGATATGTTATGGCCCGGCCAAAAAAATTCCGCCACAATTTATTTGGCTAGAAATAGCGGCAAATAAAACTTTAGAAAAATTAGTTGCCAGCTTGTGTAAGGAACTCGGTTCCTTACAAATTGTAAGGAACCGAGTTCCTTACAATCTCTATGGGCGTGATTTTGAGGGTCATGTTACTTTGGGCCGGATTAAAGAGTGGATTTGGAAAAGAATTGACCCAGAAGAGCAACCGGAGATTGTCAAAGAAATTAATCTAAAATTTACAGCCAATTCCATAGAAATAATGCAAAGCCAACTAAAAAGAACCGGTCCTGAATATAAAATCTTGCAAAGTTTTTTTTGTCAGGGGCTTGTTAGGCCTTAATTAAAACCATCTCACTTCAAGTGCGATCGCACGGGAAGTGAGATGGTTTTTTATAAAGGGGGCTTGATTAAAAAATAAAAATAAAGTAGGATTTTCTAATCAGAACTTTAATATTTTTCTCTATAATATTAACTTCAATTCGAAAGGAGTATTTGGATGGGCCTATCAGAAGTTCATATATCAAAACATGCTTTGAAAAGATTCAAACAAAGATGGTTTTGCCAATTCCATCATCGGGTCCAAACTCCCAGAACTTTGTTGAGGAAATATCTCGCTTCGGCCAAGGAAATTGAGCCAAAGCAAAAACGAAATAAAAACGGGCGCTTTTTCCTTTATAATAATTGGTTATTTATAGTTGATTATGAGTTAACAACTATTATAACTGTTATTTATGAGGAATAGGAAATAATTTATTCGGGCTCTGCAACTTGCTTGCGGAGCTCAACTTTTGTATGTATAATGTTTCAATATGAGCAAGAATTTTTTTTTGAAGTTGGTTGCTTTTTTGTTGGTATTGGCCACGGTGTCTTTGGTTGGCTATGAGGTGGGTGTTTTGGGCGAGCGAGAAAGGGCGGCTAGGCTTCAGCCTAGTTATGTTATTGACAACACCTTGGATAAGCCCAATCAGGTGGATTTTTCTATTTTTTGGGAGGCTTGGAATAAAGTTTCGCAGAATTATTTAGAGAAAGATAAAATCGATTTTCAAAAAATGGTTTATGGGGCAACTGCGGGTATGGTGGAAAGCTTAGGCGACCCTTATACCTCTTTCTTTACGCCCACAGAAACCACCAGTTTCAACGAGGAGCTCTCGGGTGAGTATCAAGGCGTGGGTATGGTGGTAGGCATTAAAGACGGCCAAGTAACGGTTGTTTCGCCTTTTAAGGGCAGTCCGGCTGACCGAGCGGGGTTAAGGTCGGGTGATAAAATTTTTAAAATTGATGATACTTTTACCAAAGATCAAAGCATTGAAGAAGCGGTTAAGATTATCAAGGGTCCAGCTAATACCATAGTTCGGCTGTTGATCTTACGGGGCGATTGGAAAGAGCCCAAAGAATTTGCTATTAAAAGAGAAAATATTAAAATACCCACTTTAGAAAAAGAAATTAATAAGGATAATATTGCTATTATTAAGATTTATCAATTTAATAGCATTTTGCCTTCAGAATTTAGGAAAGCGGCTCAAGAGATATTAGCTACTCCAGCAGTTAAGAAAATCATTATTGATTTAAGAAATAATCCCGGCGGTTTTTTAGAAGTAGCGCAGGAAGTAGCTGGTTGGTTTTTGCCTAAAGGACAAGTAGTCACTTGGCAGGATTGGGGAGGTGGCCAAGAAAAAAAGGCATATAAATCCGAGGGCCCATCTAATTTTGAAAAATATCAAGTGGTTGTTTTGATGAATAATGGCTCTGCCTCCGCTTCAGAAATTATGGCGGGCGCTTTGCGCGACCAGCTGGGCGCAAAATTAATTGGCGAAAAATCATTTGGCAAAGGTTTGGTGCAAGAACAAATTAATTTGTCGGATAAGTCTTCTTTGAAGGTAACTATTTCTAGATGGTTAACCCCTAAAGGTGTTTCTATTAATAAAGACGGATTAACTCCAGACATTGAAGTGAAAGAAGCCACCACCACAACTGATGGGGCGGACGCGCCTATGCAAAAAGCCATTGAGTTTTTAAGCAATTTGCCGTAGAATACACAAGTAAGATAAACATCTAAAAAATATGAAAGTAATTTTATTGAAAAATATTGCCAAGTTAGGCAAACAGCATGAGGTTAAAGAAGTGTCTGATGGTTATGCTAATAATTATCTATTTGCCAATAATTTGGCCAAGCCAGTTGATAAAACCGGTTTGATTATAGCCAAAAAGCAACGCGCCATAATGGCTGAAAAAGCCACTCAAGACTTAGAAAAATTCGCTAAAATGGCCCAAAAAATGGACGGCCTAGAGGTAGAAATAGCTGTAAAAGCAGGGGATAAGGGCCAGTTATTTGAAAAGCTAAACCCTAAAAAAATTGCTACTCGTTTGCAAGAAATGGGCTATGATATTGATCAAGATCAAGTAGTTTTAGATATAGCTATAGCTGAAGTAGGGGAACACGATGTTAAAATTGTTTTTGAACATGACTTGGAGGCATCTGTCAAGGTGATAGTAGAAAAAGAAGTGTAATTTTTATGACCACTAAATATATTTTCATCACGGGCGGAGTTATCTCCAGCTTGGGCAAGGGGATTACCGCTGCTTCGATTGGCAAACTTTTACAAGCTAAAGGCTATAAAGTGACCAATGTTAAGTGCGAAATGTATGTCAATATAGATGCAGGCACTATTCGGCCAACCGAACACGGTGAGGTTTTCGTGACTATTGATGGCGTTGAAACTGATCAGGATATTGGCTCTTATGAAAGATTCTTAGAGCAAGACCTTAATTCGTCTAATTTTTTAACCACTGGGCAAATTTATCAAGCAATTATCCAACGGGAAAGAAATTTAGAGTATGATGGCGAAGATGTGGAAGTGGTGCCTCATGTGCCTGAAGAAATAATCAGACGCATTAAAATTGCTGGCAAAAAATCAAAAGCCGAAATTGTTATTGTGGAGATTGGTGGCACGGTGGGGGAATATCAAGGAGTTCTTTTTTTGGAGGCTAATAGAATGATGAAGCTGAAAGAACCAAAAAATATCTGCCATGTGCATGTTTCTTATTTACCCATTCCGTCAACCGTGGGTGAAATGAAAACTAAGCCGGTGCAATATTCGGTGCGCACGCTTAATGCCGCAGGCATTCAGCCTGATTTTGTGGTGGGTAGAGCCGCTTTGCCATTGGATGAAAAAAGGAAAAATAAAATTTCTAGTTTTTGCAGTGTGCCCGAAGAAAATGTTATCTCTAACCCAGATGTTAAATCAATTTATGAAGTGCCGTTAATTCTTGAAGAACAAAAAGTAGGCGAGAAAATTTTAAAATATTTTGGCTTAAAACCCCGTCAGCAAGACTTGCAAGAGTGGAAAAAATTAGTAGTAGTTGTTAAGAGTGTGACGAAAGAAGTCAAAATAGGTATTGTGGGTAAATATTTCCAAACCGGCGATTTTACCCTAGAGGATTCTTATGTTTCTATTATTGAGGCTGTCAAGCACGCTTGTTGGGCGAATAATTTAAAGCCAGCAATCCAGTGGTTGGGTAGCGAGAAATATGAAAAAGATTCTAAGGCAGTGGCCGAACTAAAAAATTATGATGGTGTGATTGTGCCGGGAGGTTATGGTAGTAGGGGAGTAGAAGGCAAGATTGCGGCCATTAAGTTTTTAAGAGAAAATAAAATTCCTTTTTTGGGATTATGTTACGGTATGCAATTGGCCGTCATTGAGTTTGCACGAAATGTGGCTGGCTTGAAAGATGCCAACACTACCGAAATAAACTCCAAAACAGCTAATCCAGTAATTTGTTTAATGAGCGAGCAAGCAGAGCTTTTGAAAAACAAGCATTATGGCGACACTCAACGGTTAGGTAGCCATCCTTGTCAGGTTATGCCTAATACTTTAGCAGACAAGGCCTATGGCCAGGCGCTGATTAAAGAACGACATCGTCATCGCTACGAATTTAACAACGGTTTTAGAGAGCTTTTAGAGAAAAGGGGATTGCTAGTAAGTGGTGTTAACCCAGAACGCAATTTAGTAGAAATTATTGAGCTTTCATTTATTAAAGCAACCCTTAAAAAACAAAAACAATCCCCTTAAAAGGGGATTGTTGAAGAATCTAGAACTAGACAATGTGGACTATTTTGGCTTCTCTTTTTTTACCAGTAAAAGTAGTTTTGTTTTTTGTTTGAAATTTAACTACACCCTCTTTTAAGGCAAATAAAGTGTAGTCGCCACCGCAACCAACATTTTTACCAGGCAAATAGTGAGTGCCCTTTTGACGAATGATAATCATGCCGGCTTTGGCTTTTTGACCGTCAGCCAGTTTTAAGCCCAAATATTGGGGTTGCGAATCCCGTCCCAGCCTAGCGCCGCCTTTGGATTTAGATGTTGCCATATAAAGATAAGTTAAAAATTTAAGATATTTGTATGTTACCAAACTTTATTGAAAAATTCAAGAGAAACAAGGATACTATTTTACTTATTGCGGCGGTGCTTTTATTATGTCTGCTATCATTTGGTTTAGGTTTTTTAACCAGCTTTTATTCGCAAAAACCACCTCTAACCATTGAAAATCCAGCAGGGGAGTAGCTTTTTGACCAGTTGTTAATCTTTTAATGGGTGGAATTTGCGGTGGGTTTCTTCGGCAAATTTATTAGAAGCGTTAATATATCTGGTGGTGGTGTTTAATGATTCGTGCCCCAATAACACTTGAATGGCGGCTGGGCTGGCGCCATTTTCAGCCATATAGGTGGCAAAAGCGTGGCGGATGCTATGGCAGGAAATTGGGATATTTATGCCGAGCCACTCTCTGTATCTTTTGATTCTCTCTTGCATATAATTGGCGGAAATTTTTTTATTTTCTTGATGGATATTTTTACCATGATAGGGGATAAAGATAAACGGAGTATCAACTATGCCCCTAATTTCAGTATAGTTTTGCAGATGTTTTTCAGCTCGGGAGGTTAAATAAACAAATCTTTCTTTTTTACCTTTACCCCTAATAAGAATTCGGCCAGTTTTGTCTATTTGATTTTGCTTTAAGTTAATAAGCTCGGAAATACGCATACCGGTGGAGAAAAGCATTTCAAACATAGCTCGATTGCGCAGGGCTACTTTTTGATTTTTTTCAAAATCCATCGGGGCTTCAATAATTTTGATTATTTCCAAAAGTTCTGATATTTTATATTGTTTTTTTTCATTTTTTGTCAGTTTAACCATTTCTGGGGCAATAGGCGTTTGATGGTCCATATCCATTAAAAACTTTAAATATGACCTTAAGGCAGAAAGCATTTTGTTAGTTGAAAAACTGCTTAATTTTATTTTGCTTATTTCGCGTAATGGCGTTCTTCTGTCTTGCGAATTTAGGTAAGCCTTATAAAGCAAAATAGTTCTTTTGTTTGAATTTTCAAAGTTGATATTAGTTTCGTTCAAGAAGTCTTGAAAAACACGCAAATCTCTTTCGTAATTATAAATCGTTTCTTGCGAAAGATTATTGTTCTGCATATTTAGCAAAAAATCATCTAAATAGGGCAGGGAAATATTTTTATTTTTTACGGGGGATTGCATAGAGAAGAGGATTATGTTTTTAAGAAAATAAAAATAAATTTTATTTTTTAATTTTATTATTTCTATAGAAAAAATTTTGAAAATTTAAAACTTTTTGAGAATATATCAAAAAGTTTGTAATTTAACTAAATAATGTATTAACCAGCTACCTTTTATGGTTTTTGTGTTAAATGGGGTTTAATGGTCTACGGAATGAGTGTAAGGGTTATTATACTCACTCTGATATCAATTAAATAGTGGCTTTTCGCAAGCTATATATCAATCTCCTTATTTGTGGATAACCCAGCTTTTTATTTTAGCTATCGCTTTTTGCCAGGCATTAGCAATAATATCTTTAATGTTGCCATGAAATTCTTTTTTTTCTTCTTGCCAGCCATTCTGAATAGCTTGTTTTCGCGCCGAGAGCCAATTTTCTATTTTGGCTATCACCTCTCCCCTCTTAGCGCTAGCCACTTTTTGCCAGGCCTCTTTGAATAGGTTTTCGGCCTTATGAATAAAATCACTGGCTGATTTTATTTGGATAATTGATGATGAGCTATTTGTTTGAGTAGTAGTTGCGGGACTTTGAGCCATAACCAAGCTAGGTAATATGTTGGAAATTATAAAAAATGACAAAAGAGTGATTAAAATTATTTTTTTCATATATTTATTTGCCCTCTATGGGCACAAAGCTTCTATAAAGATATTCTAAGAGATAATTAGCTATTAATCGAGCGGCTCTAGGGCGACTGAAGTTTCCTGATTCTTGGGCCATTATTTGCAAGATATTGGGATGACTAAAGAGGTATTTAAGCTTTTCTAAAAAGAAATGCGGTTTTAAGTTATCTTCCTCAATTACTTCCGCCGCTCCCGAGGCCTCAAAGGCGTAGCTGTTATGCGCTTGATGATTTTGCGCAGCTCCGGGCAGAGGAATTAAGATGGCTGGTTTTTTATTGGCGGCTATCTCAAAGATTGATCCAGCTCCCGCTCGGGAAATCACTAGAGAGGCGGCAGCAAAACCATTACGCAATTGCGATTCGTTCATAAAACCAAAGGGATGATAACTTTTCCTGGCCTTTTCATCGGCCACTAAAACAGTAGACTCTTTGATGATTTGCTTAAAATTATTTTCGCCAGTTTGGTGAATAATTTCAAAATTGATTAAAAGCTCGGGTAATATTTCTAAAATAAGATTATTAATGCTCATGGCCCCTTGCGAGCCGCCCAAAATAAACAGAACTGGTTTTTGGCTGGGGATTTCAAAAAATTTCAAGGCCTCTTCTTTATTGCCCCCCAACACCCCGTCTCTGATAGGATTGCCTACGCAAACAGTCTTTTCTTTAGAAGATAAATTAGTGGTTGTTGCGAAAGAAGTGAAAACTTCTATTGCCCAATTGCTTTCTATTTTGGTGGCTAATCCTGCTACTGCATCTGATTCGTGTATGAAAATAGGCACCCTTAAAAGCCGAGCGGCAAAAACCGTTGGGAAAGAACCATAGCCTCCTTTACTAAAGACTAGGTCAGGGGCTAAGAAGAAAAATAAAAAAGTGGCCTTAATAATACCGCAGGGCACCTTAAAAAAGTCAACAAAATTATGCACAGAAGCATAGCGTCTTAATTTGCCACTGGCTATTCTTTTTATTTTTACTTTTTCCACCGACAGCAAAATTTCTGTTTGAATATCTTTGGGCCCGAAATAATAAATGTCCAAATCCGGATCTGAATAATTGTTTTTTAGTTCTCGGATTATAGCTAGTATGGGAAAAATGTGTCCAGCGGTGCCTCCGCCAGTGAAAATGATTTTCATAAAATATTAATTTTGAATTTTTTTAGAAAAGTTAAGTAAAATGCCCATCGCCATCATTTCCGCTATGATATGCGAGCCACCATAACTGAAAAATGGCAGGGGCACTCCACCCATTGGCAATAGTCCTAACATTCCGCCAATATTAAAAAATGATTGAAACATTAGCCATACGCCAATACCAAAAACAGTTAATCCTTCAAAGGTAGCGCCAAGTTTTTTGGCTATTTTTAAGACGCGCCAAAAAAATAAAACGATCAGTGTGATAAATAAGGTAGCTCCCAAGAATCCCCAGCCTTTTCCTATTATAGCAAAGATTGAGTCAGTCAGGGGGGCTGGCAAAAGACCGACCTGTGGATTATTTAAGCCCATGCCAAAGCCTTCTCCAATGCCCCATAATTTGCCCGAGCCAACTGCCATCATAGATTGACGCAATTGAAATCCATGATTGAGCGGGTCGCTTTCTGGGTTAAGAAAAACTAACCATCTTCTGATGCGGTATGGTTCAAGTAAAGTAAAAATAGTCAAGCCGATGGCGCCAGCCCCAGCGATTGATAAAGTGTGCCAAAGGGGCGTGGACGAAATAAAATACATGGCTAAAGAAACTATCATTAAAATACAAAGAGTGCTTAAATCGTGTTGAATTATTAAAATAGCAAAAACAACTATAGCAATGGCTAAAAAAGGCAATAAAATTTCTCTAGTTTTTTTCTTATTTGATACGGCTTGGCTTTTGCCCAGCCAAGCGGCTAGATAAACAATAAAAGCAATTTTCAAAAATTCCGACGGCTGGACTAAAAATCCACCGCCAATATTTATCCAACGTTGCCCTCCGGCAATTTTTACCCCAAGTATGGGCGCAAAAACTAAAAGAGACAAAACTAAAGCCGAAATAAAAGCTAAAGGAGCAAATTTTTTGAATGTTTTAAGCGGTAGCTTATACAAAACTAAACCGCAAGCTAAACCAATAGCTAAGCGGATTATTTGGTTTTGCAAGTAATTCCAGGGGTTGCCAAAATGTTGCTGCGATAATGGTAAAGAGATCATCCCTACTGCAAATAATCCCCAAAGAGTTAAAACAGCTGCGATAATCAGCAGAAAATAATCAGGTAGAGATTTTTTTTTAATTACTTTTTTGACCATATTTTTTTACCCATTTTTTGAACTGTTCTCCCCTGTTTTGATAATCCTTAAACATATTAAAACTGGCTGAGGCTGGCGAAAGCAAACAAATACCGTTTTTGGGCGTTTGTTGATAGCAAATCCTAACCGCCTCTTCCATACTTTGCGCTTGGAAGGAGGGAACCTCCTTCCTTGAAGGAAGGAGGTTCCCTCCTTCCTCAATTTTCTGGCCAGTCCCCTGGCCTAGAATAATCAAATTTTTTACTGAGCTCTTGGCAATTTCTTTAGCTAGTAAGCTATAGTCGCTACCCTTGTCTGAAACGCCAATAATCAAAGAAATTTTTTTGTTGCTAAAAGTTTTAAGGTCTAAAATTGTTGTTTCCGGA
>JAPLWE010000013.1 GCA_026396705.1 Candidatus Gribaldobacteria bacterium | reverse complement strand
GGATAAGCTTCTCTGCCCGGTGGCCTTCTTAATAATAGCGACAATTGACGATAAGATACCGCATGCTTTGACAAATCATCATAAACGATCAATACATCCTTGCCTTGATCCTTAAAATATTCAGCCATTGCTGAACCAGCAAATGGCGCGATGTAATTTAAGGCAGCAGATTCGGAGGCCGAAGCTACTACCACAATCGTGTGATCAAGCGCTCCTAATTCGGTTAATTTAGCGACTGTTTTGGCTACGCTGGAATCTTTCTGGCCAATAGCCACATAAACGCAAATAACATTTTGATCTTTCTGGTTAACAATAGCGTCAATAGCCAAGGCGGTTTTGCCGGTTTGTCGGTCGCCAATAATCAGCTCTCGCTGACCGCGGCCAATGGGAATAATAGCGTCAATGGCTTTAATGCCTGTTTGTAAAGAAATTTTGACTGGCTCTCTTTCAATAACTCGAGGGGCAATTTTTTCCACTGGATAAAAGTTTTTAAGTTTCAGCGAGCCTTTTTCATCCAAAGGCACCCCCAGCGGATTGATAACACGGCCAATGAGCTCCTCGCCTACCGGCACCTCTAAAACCCGACCAGTTGTTTTAACCATATCGCCCTCTTTAATTTGACGATAATCACCCAAAATAATTACCCCGGCCAAGTCTTCTTCTAAATTCAAAACCACCCCAAAAATATCATTAGGGAAGGCTACCATTTCTAAAGACATCGCTTGGCTTAAGCCATTAACTTTAGCCACGCCATCTCCTAATTCAACCACATAGCCGACATTTTCTACTTGAGATTGCGAGCGGTAGTCACTTAATTGATTCTTAAGTGACTCCACTAAATAATTTTTTAATTCATCGCTCATAGATTAAAATAGTTTAAGAATTTAGTTGACGATTAAGCCGGCTTAATTCGGCTTTAACTGAAACATCTAGCAAAAAATCATTCCATTTCAAAGCAAACCCGCCCAACAAATCCTTGTCAACATGCTCTTGCAAAATAATCTTTTCTTGCAACCGATCGGCTAAAAACTTTCGCAACTCATTAACAAGTGTCCTGCTAGCTTGGTGAGCTGTAAAAAGCTCAGCTCTAACTTGACCCCTCTGCTGATCAGCATATTTTTCTAATTCTTCAATAACTAAAGGCAATAAAGAAAAGCTATTTTTCTTTAGCAATAATTTAAAAAACTTTTCTGCTATCAATCCTTGCTCAATTTTATCTGCCTTATTAGCTACATCATAAAGAGCAATAGCGTATTTTTTAGGAGATATTTTCATAACTCTTGCAAAATCTTTTTAGCTAATTGTTCATCTTTTTCTTGGTCTAATTTTTCCCGTAAAACTTTCTCAGCCGCTAGAATAACTAAACCGCTAATTTCGCTTTTTAACTCTTCTTTAGTCTTTTTTTGCTCTCTTTGTATTTGCTCTTGAGCCTGCTCTAAAATTTGCTGGGCTTGCATGGTTGCTTTTTCAGCCAAAATAACTCTTTCTTTTTCAGCTGACTCTTTGGCTTGCTGCATAATAGCTTGCGCTTCTTTTTTAGCAGTTACAAAAGCTTCTTGTCTTTCTTTTTCACCCTCTTGCAACTGTTTGCCAATTTCCTCGGCTTGGCGAAGTCCATCTTCAATACGCACTGTTCTGTCTTGCATTTTTTTGGCTAAAGGTTTTAAGGCAAAAAACCACAAAACAAAAACCACAATGGTAAAATTAACCAACTGGGCGATTAAAATCTTCCAATCAATATGGAAAGAAGACAAAATGTCTATCATAGTAAACTATTTAAGAGAAAAGGCGATCACTAAAGCGTAAATAGCGATGGCTTCCGCGAAAGCCGACGCCAAAAGCATTGGCACTAAAATTTTACCGCCGGCCTCCGGGTTACGGCCAATAGCTTCCATAGCTTTCGCGCCAATTAAACCAATAGCGATGGCTGGGCCAACCGCGCCAACAGCAATAGTTAAACCTTTGCTCAAAACAACCATTGTTCCTATATCCATAACATTTTTTAAGCTCAAGACCGCTTTCTTGATTAAGGCCGACTTAATCAATTACCGGGCCTTGAACTTTATAAATTATAAATTTATTACGCCTCGGCGTGATGCGAAGTCATCACGGACAAAAAAACTAAAGTAAGCGTAGCAAAAATTAATGCTTGTATTATTCCTACAATAATCTCTAAAAAGATAAAAGGCAAGGGCACAGCATAGGCAAAAATCGCCGCCATTGAAGCCAATAAAACTTCACCCGCGAAAACATTGCCAAACAGCCGAAAAGAAAGCGAAGCCACCTTAGCCACCTCCCCCACCGCTTCAATCAACCCCACAAAAAACTTAATCGGGTTGACCAAGAGGGCTTGGTAATTTCTTTTTTTGAAAACCTGGCGCGGTAAATCCAAAAAAAGCTTAAATCCAGCGAAACGATTCAAGTGCCCCCAAGCGCCCGACATCACCACGCCAAAAATATGGGTTAAAACCACCGCCATAATAGATAAAGCTAGAGTGGTGTTTAGGTCGGCGGTGCCGCCCCGTAGTAAAGGCACAAAAAACCTTCCGCCATCGCGAGCCTCCACAAAGCCGATTGAACCAAAGCCAGGCAACAATCCCAGCCAATTATTAAATAAAATAAAAATAAACAAGGGTAAAACAATCGGCAAAAATTTCATTGTTTTACCTCGGCCACCAGTGATATTATCGGCTAAATTGTAAGCGCCCTCTAAAAAAACTTCGCAATAATTTTGAAAGCCCTTGGGAATCATAGCAATTTTACGCCGGGCCATTATAGAAAAAACCACCACTAAAAAAACAGCTATCCAAGAACAAAGCAAAGAATTAGTGATGGTAAAGCCGTGAAAATTAAAAAGCGGCTCGGCAAAAAGCGTGGTTTCGTGCTGAATTTCTTGAGTTAAATTAGCGTTTGTTTGTATCATCTAAATTATTATCGTCTAAAGAATTGAAATAATCTCGCTGGACTTGTTGAGGATCTTTTTTGTTACTATCGCCACTATTTTTAGAATAAGTTATTTTCCACAAAAATAAAACTTCTCTAAAAATACCCATTATTGTCACAACAAAGCCTAGCCCCATGCAAATAACAAAAGGCCATGGCGCCCATTGTGGAAAATAGTTTTCTAAAAGTTTACCTAAAAATAGGAAAAAAACTAACGGACCGATTAACCAGCCCCAGATTTTCAAAAAAACCTTAAGCCCAACCATTTGCCAATTGTTTTCCCCTTCTCCAAAATAATCAGTCATAGAAATAAATAATTAATTATCAGTATTTTCAATAACTAGGGGGAAGTCATTATAGGGCTCATGCTGGGCTAAGTCAAGAGATAATACTTCACTCTTTGGCTCTTTTGAGCAACAAAAAAGAGGGGCAGACCTCTCTTAATATTTAAACTCGGGTTGTAAGCATTATTGAATATGAAAAAGCCGGCGGGGAAAATAATAAACAATTAACCCAATAAAAATTCCGATACCCATGCCAGCTAAAATATCAGAAAACCAATGAAGCCCACAAAAAACCCTAGCTAAGCTCATGATTACGCTAGCAATAAAAAACCAAATGCCAGCTTTTCTGTTATAAAGAAAAACAATGGTTGATAAAGCGAAAAAAATACTAGCGTGAGTAGAGGGAAAAGCCGGCGAAGCGGCGTGCGCAACAATTGACCGGACATCACCCAAAACAAAGGGTCGTGGCCTATTCCATAAAAAACCAATTACTCCGGCCACAAAAAATCCCCAAAAGCCAGCCAGAAACCCTTCAAAAAGCATTAACCAGCGAAAAGGCATACCAGCCTTCAAGCTCAAACTATCACGCACATTCTTGAAACCAAGAATAATAAAAATAGCTACTAAGATAAACGGAAGATAAGTGGCTAAAAAAATACCTAAAATATTAAGCCAAGAATATTGAAAAGCAAAACTATTAATGGAAGTGGTTAACCAAATGTCCGCCAACATAATTATTTTTTTTCTTGGTCAGCTATTTTAATTTCTTGAAGCAGTTGAGTCATCTTGGCCACATCCTCTGGTCGGCCAAAATCCAACCAGTAATCTTGAATTTGTTTTACTTTGACCTTATCGTCTTTGGCCAGCAAGCTCACCGCATCGGTGAGCTCATACTCCCCTCGTGGTGATAAGCCCACATAGGGAATCTTGCTAAAAATTTCTGGAGTAAACTTATAAAGCCCGCAATTAACCAGGCTACCAATATAATCCTGTGGCTTTTCCACTATTTCTTTTAAGTATTCACCGGCAGTTTTCAAAACGCCATATTTTTCCGGGTGTTCTTCAATCCTAGCGGCAATATAATGCAAATTATTTTCAATATTCTGGAACTATTTTAGGTCAGCCACCGAAAAAATATGATCGCCGTAGATCGCCAAAAAATTGTCAGCACCCACTAAATCCTTAACGCACTTGAGCGGGCATAAAGTGCCATATTCTTTTTCTTTAGGGCCTAAAATTTCAAACTGATTAACTAATTTAGCTTTGTAGCCGTATTCTTTCAAAAACTCTTCCATTAAATCAGCTCTAAAACCAGTCACTAAAATAAAATCATCATAGCCCGCCGCCAAAAGATTATCCAACAAATAAGCCAAAAACGGCTTATCATCAACCTCAATAAGATGCTTTGACTTGTTTTCGCTTAAATGCTTCATGCGCGTGCCTTGACCGGCCGCCGCGATAACAACTTTTTTTATCATATGACAAAATTTATTAGTTTATTTTGAACAAAAATTATTTTTTTAATTTCTTTATTTTCCAACCACTTAGCAATCTTTTGATCTTTCTTAGTCAGTCCAACTGCTTCTTGTTCGCCGATGCCTCTTACAGCTTCAATACTTCCTCTAGCCTTGCCGTTTATCTGAATAATCAAATTTATCTTTTCGTCATTAATTAAGTTTATATCATATTCTGGCCACTTTTCCAAGAAAATACTCTCCTTTTTGTCCAACCCTTGCCACAATTCTTCAGCTAAATGTGGGGCAAAGGGCGACAAAATCATTAAAAACTTTTCCATAATCTCTCGGGCGATTTCTTTTTCTTTTTCCATTTCATTATTCAAAATCATTAACGATGAAATAGCTGTATTAAACTTCATCGCCTCAATATCGTCGGTTATTTTTTTAATTGTTTTATGCAAAAGCTTTTTTAAACTTTCTTGGACCACTTCGCTTTTAATATTTTGCGCTACTCTAAAAATTCTATCTAAAAATTTTTTTACACCTTTAACTCCTTGTGTATCCCAAGAAATAGCCTGATCAAACGGCCCCATAAACATTTCATAAACCCTTAAAGAATCAGCGCCATATTGTTTAACCACTTCATCAGGATTAATCACATTACCCTTGGACTTAGACATTTTCTCGCCCCCAGCAGCCAAAATCAGCCCTTGATGACGCAGTTTCAAAAACGGCTCGTCAAAACTAATCAGCCCGGCTTTATAAAGCGCCTTGGTGAAAAATCGGGCATAGAGCAAGTGCAAAACTGTATGCTCGGCTCCGCCCACATAACAATCAACCGGGCACCAATAATCCATTAACTTTTTAGCGGCAAATTCTTGGTTGTTTTTGGGGTCCGTATAGCGCAAAAAATACCACGACGAACAAACAAAAGTGTCCATGGTATCGTTTTCTCGCATAGCTTTTGCGCCACAAACAGGGCATCTAACATTGTGAAACTCTTTTGACTTAGTCAGGGGCGACTCGCCGGTGGGCATAAAATCAACATCAGTAGGCAACAAAACTGGCAAATCTTTTTCGGGTACTGGTTGCTGGCCACACTTTGCGCAATAAATAATGGGAATGGGAGCGCCCCAGTAGCGTTGTCGCGAAACCAGCCAATCGCGTAGTTTGTAATTTATTTTTTTCTTGGCTATACCTTTTTCGGCCATTTCCCAAGAATTAGCGGCCTCAACAATCGGCAGATTAAATTTTTTAGCAAATTCATAGTCCCTTTCATCTTGGGCGGGCACAGCCATAATCGCGCCCGTGCCATAACTAGCCAAAACATAGTCAGCCGCAAAAATAGGTATCTCCTGATTATTGGCTGGATTTATCGCCATAATCCCTTCCAGCTTAACGCCGGTTTTATCTTTTATATCGGCTTGTCTGTCCCTATCGCTTTTTTTCTTGGCTTTGGCAACATACTCTTCAACTTCTTTTATATTTGAGATTTGCAATTTAAGACTTGAGATTGCGCTATGCTCTGGCGCCACCACTAAATAAGCACAGCCAAAAATTGTATCAATTCTGGTGGTAAATACTTCTATTTTTTGTTCTTGGTTTTTAATTGTAAAATCTATTTCATAACCTTCGCTTTTACCGATCCAATTTTTTTGCATTATTTTGGTCGGCTCGGGCCAATCAATTTTATCTAAGCCTAATAGCAACTCTTCACAAAAATCAGTTATCTTAAAAAACCATTGCTCCAAGTTCTTTTGCTCCACTTCGCTCTCGCACCTTTCGCATTGACCGTTTTGCGCTTGCTCGTTGGCTAAAACCGTCTGACATTTAGGGCACCAGTTCACTGGCGCTTTCGCTTTGTAGGCCAAACCATTTTTGTATAAAAACAAGAAAAACCATTGCGTCCATTTGTAATACTCCGGGCTGGAAGTGTCTATTTCTCTTGACCAATCGTAAGAAAATCCTAGTGATTTAATTTGTTCTTTGAAATGCTCAATGTTTTGATGAGTGCTTTTGTCTGGGTGCACTTTAGTTTTAACGGCGTAATTTTCTGCGGGCAAACCAAAAGCGTCCCAGCCCATAGGGTGTAAAACATTAAAGCCTTGCATCATTTTGTAACGCGAGATGATGTCGGTGGCCGTATAGCCCTTAGGGTGACCCACATGCAACCCGGCGCCCGAAGGATAAGGAAACATATCTAAACAATAAAACTTAGGCTTATTAGCAAAATCTTCGGCTTTATTAAGACCCTTTTCCTGCCAAAATTTTTGCCATTTTGGTTCAATTTGTGATGGTTCGTAATCGGCCATAATTAAATAATTTTTTTCAATCTATTTTTAACTCGCTCCTCGCCCATAGCCTGCATCACTTCGTAAAGATTGGGTGTTTGTGACTTGCTGGTCAAAAACACTCGTAAAATTTTAGCAACATCAGCCACATAGCCCTGATACTTTTCTTTGTTTTGCTTATATGTTTTTAAACACTCGTAAAATTTTAGCAACATCAGCCACATAGCCCTGATACTTTTCTTTGTTTTGCTTATATGTTTTTAAATCCGGGGCAAAGCCAAAATCAACCGCTATTCCTTTGAGCTTACCAAACCATTCGTCTTGGCTGTCTTGGTGATTATATTTTTCCAAAAATGCCTTAATAAAATCTTGCGCCAAAATAAGGTCAATACCAGCTAAAGATTGTTTTAATAACTCGCTCGAATTGTCAAAAATTTCATCATAAAAACAACCAAACTCATTTTTAACATCACTCCACTTAGCGATATCTTTTCTTTGGTGATCGCCGCCTCTTTCAATATTAAAAATTCTTTCTAAATAACCTTTATCGCTAGAAATAATTTTAGCAAAACTTGGGTCATATTTTTCAGCCCAAAGCACAGTTGCCTCGGTTACCTCCTTGGTGCTCATTTTAGCAATTAAACTTTTACTGATATCTTGCAATTTTACAAAATCAAATAAAGCGCCACTCTGGTTGATTTTTTCCAAGCGTAAAACAAATTGCCGGTTGTCCGCTTCCGGGTTTTCCACCCGCCAATCCTCAAAATCAGAATTAGCTAAATTAAGCAGATATTCAATAATGGCTTCTTCAGGATAGCCATCTTGC
>JAPLWE010000051.1 GCA_026396705.1 Candidatus Gribaldobacteria bacterium | reverse complement strand
TATCAGCTGATCCTAAGGAAGCTAAAACAGTTCCCTTTGCTAAAGATGGCGGAGCTGATGGTTGTAAAGTAGTGCCGTTAATCAAGCAAAGAGTAGCTTCGGGGCTAGGGTGACAACTCGTAGAAAGCAAAAACTGGCCATCATCTATTACATCTCTGGCTAGTGAAGTGTGGCTGGTGTTATTTTGCCACAAAAAAACCGCTGTTAAACTAAACAGCAGGCCAGCCAAAATAAGGCACAAAAACAGAGATTTTGGTAATCTCTGGAAAATTCCGAACAAAAATTGTCGCTGTTTGCTCACATGTTTATTTTGGCTCAAAATCGCTCAAAAATCAAGCCATTTTACCCACATCTTATGCACAAGCCAATACCAAGAGATAAAAGCGAGATTTTGTCAAACAAAGGCGTATCCCCTATTAGGCCCATTAAAGCCCTAGGGCAAAATTTTTTGCGTTACGAAAAAATCGTTTGGCAAGTTATTAAGGTTGCCGACCTAAAACCAAGCGACACAGTTATAGAGGTAGGGCCGGGCAGAGGCGCTTTAACTTTCAAGTTGGCTCAAAAAGCAGATAAAGTTATTGCCATAGAAAAAGATCGCCAGCTGGCCAAATTTCTTCAAGAAAAATTATCCACGCAAAATATAAAAAATGTAGAAATTATTAATAAAGACATTCTTAATTATCAATTTAATATTCAAAATTACAAAGTGGTGGCAAATTTACCTTACAATATTGCCACAGCCGTGATTATGAAATTTTTACAAGCCAAAAACCCGCCCGAGTTAATGACTGTAATTACGCAAAAAGAAATCGGCCAAAAAATTGTGGCCAAGCCGCCTGAAATGTCAAAACTCTCGGTTTTTAGCCAGCTTTACAGCGATGTAAAAATTATTGACTATATTTCGCGAAAATGCTTTTATCCACAGCCCAAAGTTGATGGAGCTATTTTATTAATTCAACCTAAAAAAATAAAACTCGCCCCAAAAGCGCTGGCCAACTTTACGCGAATTGCGCGGGCGGGCTTTGTTTGGCCCAGAAAACAGCTAGCCAACAACCTTTCTAAGGGTTTGGATGTTGATAGAGAAAAAATAAATCAGTGGCTCAAGCAAAACCAAATCTTGCCCACTCGCCGACCAGAAACCTTGACTGTGGAAGAGTGGATAAAATTGACCGCAACTTTTGTATAAGTTATAATAAAGGAATAGTTTTTGTAAAATGTTAATGCGAAAAATTCATTGGCGAGCGTTTCTACTTTTAGGAGTAACACTAGGAGCGGTTTTTTTGTTGGCGCCTTTATCCTCGCAAGCCGCTTGGTATGACTATCTCACACCCACTGGCTTGGCTTCGGGTTTTGTGGGGCTGATTCTTAAAGTGGTTCTAGGTATAACCGGCTTGCTAGTGAGATTTGCCAACTGGCTGGTTACTTGGACGCTGGGCAACCCCTATAACATTTCCTACACACGCCCCGGCTTGCGAGCGCCTGATAATTTTGTGATTGAAATCGGCTGGACGCTTTTGCGCGACTTAGTTAATATGGCCTTTATCTTGGGCTTGGCCTACATTGGTTTTTCCACGGCTTTGGATTTTGGCAATAAATTTAAAACCAAAAAAACCTTTCTTAATTTATTACTCATTGCCTTGTTAATCAATTTCACGCCGGCCATTTGCGGAGCCATCGTGGATGTGGGCAATATCTTGGGCAGTTTCTTTATTCAAGGCGCGGATTTTTCAACCTTGTCGGCCATCTTTGAACGCCAGCAATCATTTCTCACTCGCGATTGGTCTAGCATCATCACCGACGGCACGATGATGCTGAACACTTTAATGCTGATTGCTTTTGGCTTGGTGAGCGCTTTAGTGTTGATAATCTATGGCGTTCTATTCCTGGCGCGAGGACCGATTATCTGGCTATTGGTGATTCTCTCGCCGGCGGCTTTTTTCTGCTTTATCTTTGAAAAAACTAAAAAACAATTTGATCAGTGGTGGGAACTGTTTTTACAATGGGCGTTAATTTTGCCGGTGATACTAGGGTTCTTTCTTTATCTCTCAATGCAAATCTTGGCGCGCACCAGCGAAATTATGTCAGTGAGTGGCGGGGAGGTAAGCGGGTTTCTTAATCAAATATTGCCCTACACTATCCCTGTGGGCTTTTTGGCGGCTGGGCTTTTCTTAACTACCAGCAAGCTAATGGGCGGAGGCGCTAAAGGTATTTTGGGGCTGGCCAAGGGAGCAGGTATTGGCTTAGCGGCAGCCGCAGGTGGAGGCGTTTTAATGGCTGGCAAAAAGGGATTAGGCGGCGCTAAAAATCTTTTCCAAAAAAGATACGGCGATGCTAAAAAGCCAGGAGAGGAAGGTTATGAAGATTGGAAGAATGAAAGCAAATTTAATAAAGTAAGGGCTAAAGCAACCGAAATGGGCCGCTTTGCTTTTGGTGGCGCCACTGCCGCCGACAAAGCCAGTTGGGGTAAAGCTGGCAATGCCGCTCGCTTTGGCGTGCGAGCCTTGGGTGGCTTTGCCACTCTTGGCGCCACCTACTGGGCCAACCCAGCTCGCCGCATAATCAGTGGCAAAGTAAACGCCTCTCTTGATGAAGGCCAAAACCAAGGATTTAACAAAAAAGTGGAAGAGCTCAAAGGCAAATCAACCAGCACTATTAATAATTCTCTGCAAAATGCTTTGCCTGGCTTAGCTGGCCGCCAGCAACGCTTAGCCGCGGCCAAAGCCGCCATAGACAGCGGCAAGTCGCTAAGCTCATTTAGCGCCCTTACCCCAGAAGCGAAAAAACAAATCATCAAAGACGCCATCAACATAATGCCCGAGCAAATGCAACACTTTAAGGCGCTTGACCCAATGCTCACTGCGGAAGTGGTTAATAGTATGAATCTCTCGGAAACTCGTCGCAAGCAAGCTGGTCTTGAGATGGACAATAAAGATAAAGAAAAATATGACGGCTATACCCAGGAGAGAGATAAAAAAGATGCCAATGGCAACGTTATAAAAGACGCTAGTGGCAACATTGAAAAAGAAATAGTGAAAATCGATGCCTTAGCTGTAAAAATAATGGCTGAAGTGAAAGCTGATAAAATGAAAACTTGGAGCTATGATACAGCCCAAAAAGCTTTGGATATAAGGAAAAACGGTGTTTCTCTGGCCGCCGAATTTTGGGATGGAAAAAAGGTGGCCCAGGCCGCTGAAGAATTCAGCTCAAAATTCGTTAATAAATTTAACGAAGAAATCAAAATAAGACCACCTGTTAATAATAAAATACTAGAAAGATATTTAACCACTATGCCAGCTCAATCTTTAGGATTCATAGGAGGAGAGGAGTCGCCAGAAATTAAAGAATCAAAGGCTCGAATAGAAAAAATCAATCGAGAGATTAAAAATATGGAAAAAACCAACCCAAGCTCCGGTCTCCTGCAAAAACTATACCTACAAAGAAAAGAAGAAAATGACATTTTAGAAAAAGCAACAAAAACACAAGCAGCCAGCCAGCAAGAAGCCACTAAGCCCGGTGAACAATCAACCTCTGGCATAATCAGCAAAACCATTAATAGCCCAGAGACGCAAAAACCAACAAACGTTTTCAGTCAAAATGAAGCATCAGAAAATGCTGACGAAAAGCCCCTAAACATATTTGAAGCTATTAAATCACGAAAGAAAAACGATGACGACAATAAAAAGTAAAATTTATTAAGGTATTATAAAAGGAGATGATATGTCATCTCCTTTTGTTTTTGCTATTTTTTAGCTTTTTTTCTGCAAGCTCTCCATCGCCTTGAGGATCAAGCCCTCAACGCCACTTACAACCTGCACGTCCTTGATCTTCCCTTGCGCCACTTGAATGGCCGTAATGGCCTCCTTCAAGGACATCTTAGGATCTTGCTTCATCATTTTTTCCCCAATCTCTAACAACATCCCCAATTCTACCTTTTCGCCAGCTTTTTGCTGTTGCTCAACAGCTTGAAGCTCGGCTGCCTTAGCCAAATCTCCTTGCTCTTTAACGCGCCCGACATTAAGACGGTAAATCTTAACACCAAGGTCCATCACAACAGGAAGGCCATTTTTCATCCTGCGTTCCTGTTGCTCTGTAATAGTCTCCCCAGTAAGCCGCAATACAAGAGCTTTCCTAATTTCGTCCCTATTGAAAGCGATTTCTTCCCAAGAATACTTAGCGCCCATTTCCCTTATTTCCTCTTCTAAAACAGAGGTAATAATGGTGTTGACTCCTTTCTCGCCACCACTATTTAAATAAGTAACAAGAGATTCACCAGGATTATCGTCAGGCTTATCACCTTTTTTATAATTAGGCGCCCAGGTTAAAGAAATATTCACGGAAACCTCACCACCAGCTTGAAGAGGTTTATCGGGGTCGTCGCTTTGATCCCCTTGCATTTTCGTTCTTATATCTGGGAATGTAACCTCCAAGGTCTTTTTCTCCACATTAACTAAGGTTGCCGTATAGAAATACAGAAAAAAGAAATACCAACCTTCCGGCAAAACAGCCGGAACGCGCTTACCAGCTATAATTGGCACCCCAACGTGAACCGGTCTGTTGGGAATCTGCTTAAAAGAACATAGAAACTCAATCACAGTGCCAATCGTCGCAATTACGCCCCAAAAATACCACGACCAATGATGAGTTACAATACCCTTCAACCAAAAAATCCCAGTTAATAAACAGCAAGACAAAAACACTAAAATCGGGACTGCTTTCATTTTAGAACCTCCTCGCCGTTTTACGGCTTATTGCAGTTTAGCGCCTTTTCGTACGGATATCATTCAAATCCATTGATATTTGCGCTATGTTCGCGCGCATTTCTTCGTCATCCGCACTTATCCATTTGTTGTTGTTTGCTATATCAATTAAGCGCAACCGCTTTTCTTTCTCCGCACAAATTTCTTTATCCCTATCTTTAAGCCTCTGATTCTCTGGATCGCGACCTATTCCCCTTACAACATATTCTCCTGCGTTAGTTAGCTCTTCATCACACAACTTTTCAGGAGACATCATCATTTCTCGTCGAGTATACTCTTTCCGTTCTAGCTCCCGTTTTTTTTCAATTTCTGCTATTTGCTCGCGCTCTCTGCACCTCCTATTTTCCCTTTGTTGTTCTTCTTCATATTCTCTTTCTTCATTTTCCTTTGCCCTTTTCTCGCGTTTTAATTCTATCTTTTTCCTTCGCTCCTTGGCGTCTTGCGATAACGTTATACAGAAAGCAATAAATAAGAAAACTACCAATGAGAATATTAATATTATTTCACCAGTACTCATCACTAAACCCTCCTAATTAAAATTAGAAATCCCTATTAACTACTTAACGAGCTACAACATTCAAACAATAACACAAATCTAGATAAAACGCAAGCCCTCGGGGTGAATTCAACCCTCAAGCGCAAGATGTCTGTATAGATTACCTATACTATTGACACCTATCACCGAAATTGATACAATTTAGGTGAACATAATCGCCTAAATAATCATTTTTATGACCATAAAAAGAACGATTCAAGATAATATTGAGAAAAGCTTGTTTAAGGGCAAGATAATCATAATCTACGGAGCCAGACAAGTAGGCAAAACGACTTTAGTTAAAGAGATATTAAAAAGCCATTCGCAGGAATCTGAATACTACAATTGCGATGAAATTGATATTCGTCAGGCCCTCGTGGACAAAACCTCAACTGAATTAAAGGCATTTTTTGGCAACAAGAAATTAGCAATACTAGATGAAGCTCAAAGAGTAAAAAACATTGGCTTAACGCTCAAAATCATTGCCGATAACTTTCCCGAATTACAAATCATTGCCACTGGCTCTTCTTCTTTTGACTTATCAAATGAAATTGCCGAACCGTTGACTGGCAGAAAAATAGAATTTTATTTATACCCCTTGTCTTTAGAAGAAACAAGAACAATTTATTCTGATTTAGAATTGGCTCGACTTTTAGAAAGAAGAATAATCTACGGTATGTATCCAGAGATTGTCTTAAACGAAGGCGATACTGAAATAAACTTAAAAAACCTAACTTCAAGCTATACTTATAAAGACATACTTCAATATCAAAGCATTAAAAGCCCAGAAATCTTAGAAAAGCTTCTACAGGCCTTGGCCTTGCAAATCGGCAATGAAGTGTCATATAACGAGTTAGCTTCTTTGATCGGTGTAGATAAAAATACAGTTTCCAACTATATCCAAATTTTAGAAAAGGCCTTTATAGTTTTCCGCCTTAGCCCTTTTAGTCGCAACTTGAGAAATGAGCTAAAAAAGATGAGGAAAATATATTTTTATGACACAGGTATTCGTAATGCTTTAATCAACAATCTAAACCCAATGGACTTAAGGCAAGATGTTGGCAATCTCTGGGAAAATTTTATCATCAGCGAAAAAATAAAGAAGAATAATAATCTTAATCTTAGTAAAAATGTTTATTTCTGGCGCAATCACCAAGGCCAAGAAATAGATTATCTGGAGGAAGGCAACGGAAAATTGGAAGGTTTTGAAATCAAGTGGAAAGAAGATAAATTTAAAAAACCAAAAATATTTTTAGAACATTATTCCGGCAGTTCTGTTGATTTAATTAACAAAGAAAACTTCGGAAAGTTTGTCTAAGAACATAGTTAATATCCACCGCTTGATTTGTCAACTTGATTGGCTATGCTATAATAAAAAAATATGTTATACCCTCAAGAACAAACAGCCGAGCTTTTTGATAAATTGCCACGCGAATTGCGAGCGGCGTTATTTTCTGAAGACAACGCCGAGTTTATTGCTCAAATAGCCAAGCGCTACAAAATACCTGACGAGCAAATACCGGCATTTGCAGTGTTGGTGGGTAATATCTTGTTGGGGCTTTTACCACCCAGCACTCTAGCAAAAGTATTGGAACAAGAGCTAAAAATCCCAGCCGAGCAAACTGTTTTTATCAGCCAAGAAGTTAGCCGCTTGATTCTATATCCAGTCAGAAATGAGTTGGCCGAGTTTTACAAAGAAACCAGCCCAACAGCGCTTAGCGAAAACGACATCGCCAGCCCAAGCAAACAAAAAACGACCACAAAAAAACGCTCAGCCGTGGCAGATGCCAGCGCTATCCCCAACGAAATGCCAATTTCAGATGACACCTACCGAGAAATTGTGGAATAAAAAAAAGAGGGTAGGGGTCTGACCCCTACCCTCTTTTTTTATTCTTACTGGCCTTGTTGGTCGTTGGTTTTTTTAATTGGGAAGATGGCAATAGATGAGGCACAGTTTTTGCGCTCGCCAAAACCAAATTTTTCTCGGCCACCGCATTTGCTGATTTCGTGAGTGGTGAGATCGGCCACGCTTGAAGTAAACACCTCGGAATTAGCCCCCGGCCCGCCACCGTCCCAACAGTCTTTGCAGTCACCAGGCGTACCAGCGCAACTAAAGCACTTATTTATATCCTTAATACCGTTTTCAAACAAAACCACCGCGCAATCACCATCAATGCTGATTGATTTTATCTTATCATTAAACTCCATTTGTTTATCTATTATCACAGTAGCGCCAGCGTCATTGTAAGTTTTTACAGAGCCCCACATCTTTTTGGGAATATTTACAGGGGTGAAAAGCGGCATCGGCACAACAATAGAATCATATCTGGCCCCGGCAAATTTATTTTTCAAGTTATCTACCAAGTTGGGCACAAACACCAAGCAATCGCCCAAATAACCCTTGCTGGTGCACAGCTTTACTTCGCGACAAACAACTGCTTTCTGGCTATCGGGACCGTCAGCGGTCCAATAAAAACCCTGGCCTTTTTCTATTTCAAAAAGCTCTAAAGACGAAGCTTTGTCATTGGGCGTTAAGCGGCCAAATTGATCAGCTTCGCTAATGGCCACTCTTTGATAAACGGCTGGCGGAACCGGTGTTTTTTCATTACCAACATCAACTTTCGGAGTGGTTGGGAAAAGAAAGTCGTTATCAGCAACACTGCTATCAGGATCTCCCAAGTTACAAGCAACTGGATCGGTGCAATAAGCGCCCTTATACAAGAAAGGAGCGCCAGGACTATACCACTCCTTTGTTTCAAAAGGGGTTAAACCTGTTGATGCTGGAATAAAAACTGTGGGAACTTGCAAAGGAGGGCTATCAGGAAAACGAGTTTTCGCATCCGCAGTATCTTCTCGCCCATGTTGCTCAAAAAACGCTCGCACCTCGCCAGTGAAAAAATAGCCACTATGCAAAATAGCTAAAAAGTCGTGGTTACGCTGGCCATTGCTCAAGTTGCGCACTTCAATATCATCGGCTTGGTTGTCAAATTTAACATTACTCACATTAAAATCTTCTACGGTGGCGGTAAAATTTTTCATCCCACCATTATAAGCATACAAAAATACACCCGATCCACCACCTTGTTGCCTAATAGATAATGGCGGGTGTGCTTTAAGCTCTGTCACTACTTCCCCTAAATTCTGGGGATTATAATCATAAATGGTTTTACCTTTGGAATAAGGTGCTCGTGACTTAAAATTATCATTATAATCTTCGTGAATATTGATAAACTTCATCCCCAAATCGGCAGCCGGGCTACTGACAGGCGCAGGATAAAAAGCTCTTTCAATAGTGCCATCTTGTTTCATTTTCCCCTCAGCGCGGTATTCTATTGCTTTATTGGCTGTATTTTCAGATGATCCATTAAATTGCGTGTTAGCATAAGCAAACACTTTAATTTTGTCCACGCCCGCGCTGCCGCCAAAAAATCCTAAACCATATAAAGGAAAACTTACAGAAGTAACATAATCGCTAGGACTTGCTTCTAAAGCAAAATTGCCAAATTCAGCAATGGTGTTGGCAATATCATAATTCAAATAACGAGCAGCTCCAGCTTTAATCAAAATATCCAAATTGTCGCCCTTGCTGGGCACATTAATGCCAAAAATAGCTTCAGGGTTAAAGCAAGTAGCTGTGCCCGAGCCAGGAGCGTTGTTCGCGCCAATATCATAGCAACCATTTGGCGCGCCATTGCCATAAAGCCCAGCTTGGGTAAACATCACCACACCTTCGCCACTGTTTATTGTCTGCTTCTGAATGGTCATAATGGTTAACTGCGGGTTGATGGTTTGCAAAACTAAAAACGATCCAGCAATAATCAATAAGCCATAAATGCAGTTTTTAATGCGATCTTTGGCGGCCTTAGTGGCCTCGGGCCGACCCCGCGAAGTTAGGTAGGCTATTCCAGCTGCTACCAAAGCTACCACTGTCACCAAGGCGGCAATAATAATTGACCAGTCTACCATATAGCGAATAATGCCAGGCAGTTGAGTTTTGCCAGTAACTATTTCTTGCATTGACGGAGCCTTGGGAAAGTTTGTTTCTAGTTGCAAGCCAGCGGCCATAGCCAATAAAGGCAAAACAGCAAACCCCGCCACTGCTATTGCCAATAAAATTTTAGAAAAGTTTTTAGACATTTTTTTATTTATTTTTTACACACACTACCCGAGAGATTGATCGTGGCGCCACCATCGCAAGCGCAAGTGTCATTTTTAACACTGATATGATAATGAACTGGATTTTCTTCTTGTCTTGCCGTAACTGCACCCAGCTCAGGATGTTCATTAGCGCACTCGCAAGTGGCGGCTAATATATTCTTACCATTAACGCCAACTTTAGCGCTCACATCAATAGCCATAGAGCCATTACCCTTACAGTTTTTGCCACCATAATGGCAAGAATTTTGAGCATGAGCGCAAGCTGGATCCGTCCATTTATAAGCGCAACGATTATAGGCGCCTACTCCGCTATTTGAAATAGAATTAATCACCCAACCAGAATCATATTTTTCTTTCAAGCATGATAGTAATACTTTTAGAGCTGGCGAAGCGTCAGCGTATTGTTTTTGTATGCCAGACGCAAAAGTTAAATCATTAGCTTCAACTGTGCCAAGAGTTGGCTTAGCTCCACAAACAGCAGTATAAGGACGGGATTCATCAAAACAAAGGTTAGCGGGATCATACCACCATTCTATATCAACCTCGCGCCTACCCCAAGCATCGCCCTCGGGATGGCTAGGTAGCCACAGATCTATTCTTTTGCCAACAATATTCTCCTTTTTTGTCTTGTCGCCAATATCATTAGCGCAAAAACTCATATTATAAAGTGGGGTATCGGCTAATATATCATCCAACGACGGCAACCCCCGGATAGTATCCCATGCTCTGCCCAGAAAATCTTTCTTATTAATATTTTTAATTTTTATACAAGAACCCAAAGGAACCACCCTTTCATCAACCGCCATTGAACCCGGGCCAACTAGTTGACCGCTCTTAGTAATGGCTATGTCCTGTTTAAATGTAGGAGGAGTATAAGAAGTAATAATAAAAGCCCCACTAAAAGCCGGAGCTGCGCTATCTATATTGTGCACTTGCGCCTCGGGCTCGGTGCCATCTTCAAAGGTATACCAGTCAATGGGCGTTTGATGACAACATGTCCAATTGTGAGCGCTGCCACCGCAGAGCCAAGCCAAACATTCGTTGTCAGACAACTTCTTTACAATCATTTGAGGGGGACCCATTTCTTCTGGCGCCATTGGTATTACTGTTTTCTCGGTGCACAAGCACTCCATACAAGCATTACTCATTTCCCAATTGCCACTTTGTGGATTATAGCAAACGCCAGTAGTTTTTACTTCATGGGTAACAGGATCTTCGTTGGTTTCCGTGGCGCACTGGTTGTAAATCTTATAATTAATCCGCGCTAAGGTTGATACATTTTTCAAGCCCCAAAAATCATTTATCGGCTTCTTCAAACATTCAATACACTTATCACTGCCAGCCTGATTGGCGGCGCATTCTTCTTGACAAAATTCAGACCAAGCCAGTGGCCAGTATTGACCATTTTCTAAGGCGGCCTGGCAAGTGAGTGGATATCTATCTCCCATCCGTCCACTTAAAACCATTTTCTTTTCGGTTTCCGACAAGGTGCAGGCCTTAATCATTTCAGCGGCTTTGGCGGCCATTCTCTGAATCATCGCTGTTTTAGAAATTTTCGCGCCCTCATCGCCTTGAGCTAAATCTTCTGGCACCACTTCCGTCGGATTAGCCTCGTCAAAAAGATCTTTAACAATTTGCTCTTGTCGGCCAATAATCCACTCCAAGCCAATCAAAGTGCCAATGTCGCTAAGGTCGGTAAGTTTGCTAATTTCTTTTTTTTGCGCGTCAAATTTTCCTTTTTCACCAGTCAAATCAACTCCTGTTATTGCATTCAAATTTGTAGCCAATTGCGCGTCTTGCGGGCTACCCAAACTCGGACAAGGGCTACCTGAACATTCCTTCTCGCTTACCAAGGGCACGCTCCCAGCAAACCTCCACTTTTTCACTATAGCGTCAAGCTCTAAAGCAAAGTCTGGGCCCAAATCAGCAAAATTCGGTGAGCATTTTGTCCAGTCGCAAACCGCCCCCTTATTTTCTTCTTTATTCAAACTAGCGTAAATATTAGTCAATGTTTTAGAGGCCATATCAACATTGTAAAATGTGTTTTGGTTAGCTTCATACACCGTGGCCAGCAAGTTGACCATTCTTTCCAAGGGCTCGCCAATTGGAATAATGCGATCACAAACTGCGTCGCCAAAACCAGTGCCCACTGGTTCAATTTGCCCCACATCCGGCACAGCCGCCTCCACTAGGCTTTGAGTGTTGGTCTTAAAATAGCTCAACGACAAAAACCCAGCCAGCAATATCACCAGCAAAAATCCGCCTAAAAATTTATAGATAACTTTCATTGCTTTATTTT